>NZ_JAAQQT010000605.1:0-11816 GCF_011742065.1 Aquabacterium sp. A08 | reverse complement strand
GGTGGGCTCCTTCAACGCGGACGTTGAGCCTGGGCTTCGATTTCGGCTTGAAGGAGGCGTCTGCGGTATTCGATAGGTTGTTCGCACGGGGCGTCTGTGTGATACCAGGCCATGCTGGGGTGCGGTTGATGTGGGTGAGCGCCTGGACAGGCTGGCGACGGGTGCGCGCAAACCATTGCTCAGGCCGTCGGACGTGCAGGGGAATTGTCCCTTTCCCCGTTTGGGAGATATCCAGGACAAGGAATGCACCCACACCGAACCGGCACAAACTGGACCCAGCCATCGTGAACAGAGTAGGATTTACGTAGGCATTTGAGGGGCACAGCACCGTATTCTTCAACCAAATGCATGACTTGGAGCCATGTCTTGCAAACATCCCGCTTCGGACGCCAGGCCTGCACCGGGCGTTGATCCCGTCGACCACTTGCATCTGCTCGAAAGCCTGCGCGAGGTGGTTTGGGCACTCGATGTGGACAGCCTGAAATTCCAGTACGTCAGCCCCCACGTCCACCACATGCTCGGATACCCCCCAGGACAGGTCATGGAGCAAACACTCGGTGCATGGCTGCCGCCCACTCAGCGCGAACAGACGCTCGAACTTGTGCGAACCAGGGCCCAGGCGTTCAGGTCGGGGCGCATCAACGAAGACACCCACTTTATCGATGAGATCGAACAGCTCAAGTCGGACGGAACGCCGCTGTGGACCGAGGTGCTGACCAACTTCCGGCACCATGCCGACAGTGACCGCCTGATGATGTACGGCACCACCCGAGACATCGACGCCCGCAAGCGCTACGAACAGGCGCTCTTGTCCGCCCAGACCGAAACCGAGCGCATCAACCAGGCCTTGAAGGAGGCCAACGACGAACTGGTCCGGATGGCCGCCCTGGCCCAGCAGCAGGTCGAGCGGGAACGCAGCCAGCGCGAAGAGCAAGAAAAGCTGTTCGCCATGTTGGCGCACGAGCTCAAGACGCCGTTGGCCGCCATCGGCATGCTGGCCGAGACGGTCCAGCGCCAGGACGGCGCCGAGATCAGCCGCGCGGTTCGCGACATGAACGACGTCATTGAGCGGTGCATCCAGTCGGGACAGCTGGGCGACAACCGCCTCCTGCCTCGGCTGGAGGCGTGCGACGCTGTGGCGCTGGTGCAGCGCGCGATCACGGAAAGCCGGTGGCACGCCCGGCTGGACCTGACGTGCGAGGCAGCATCCCCGCCCTTGAACAGTGACCCACCCATGCTGCGCACGATCCTGGACAACCTGATCGACAACGCGGCGAAGTACAGCCCCCGGCAGAGTCGCATCCGGGTACTGACCGGCACAGACAGCCGCGCGGGCACCCCGGGCTGGACCGTCCAGGTCATCAACGAGCCAGGCACCGCGGGCTGGCCCGATCCGGAGCAGTTGTTTGTGAAGTACTACCGGGCGCCGCACGCGCACCGCCAGATCGGCGCGGGTCTGGGGCTGTTCCTGATCGCCGGCCTGGCCCGTCTGCTGGGTGGACACATCGACTACGTGCCGACCTCCACACACATCCGCTTTGTCTGCTGGTTGCCGCTGGATGCCTCGGAGCCCTCGGCATGAACATCCTGGTGATCGAAGACAACGACAGCCTGCGCCATGCCACGGTGCAAATGCTCAACCGCAACGGGCACCGGGCCAGCGGGCTGGTCTGCGCCGAAGACATCGATGACATGCCGCTGGACCCGGCACCCGACCTGTACCTGATCGACCTGAACCTGCCTGGCGAAGACGGACTGAGCCTGTCCCGGCGCCTGCGCGCGGCGCAGCCCTACGTTGGGATCATCATGGTGACGGCCAGGGGCCAGGTGGATGACAAACTGGCTGGCTACGAAAGCGGGGCCGACATTTACCTGCCCAAACCGGTGGACCCGGCCGAACTGCTGGCGGCCGTGTGCACGCTGGGGCGACGCCTCGACGCCCCGAGGCCTGCCACCGGCCTGCCCCAGGCCAGCGCGTTCCGCGTGGAGTTGGCCACGCGCACACTGCACGGCCCCAACGGCACCGAGACGCTGTCCGAAAGCGAATTGAGCACGCTGACCGGACTGAGCCGAGCCAAGTCGCGGCGGCTGGAAACCTGGCAGATCATGCACATGATCGGCGTCGATCCAGAGACCTACTCCAAAGCCTCGCTGGAGGTCCGCATGGTCCGGCTGCGGCAGAAACTGCACCGGGTCGGGGCTCCCACCGGGGCGATACCGCCCGTCAGGGGCTACGGCTACCGCCTCGATCTCGACCTGCAGTGTTACTGAGGCCAGGGCTGCCGTGGCCCTGAGGTAGGGTTTCTGTAGGGCTGGGACAGACGCGCACCCTTATTGTCCTAGACATCCACTCTGGATGTGCTGCCGCCAGTCCCATGCCTGGGCAAATCGCCCCAATCCGTGCCCCAGCAGCCGAGAGTGAGCCGCCTCCTGCCCCATATCCCCATGCTCTCGCCCTTGCCTCTGCCTGCTTGCGACACCCCCACGACCTCCCCGGAGCGCATTGGCCTGCTGTGCCATGACGCACAAGACGTCTCAGCGCTGGTGGAGGCGCTCATCGGTCACGGCTACGACTGCGAAGCCTTCACGAACACGACGGAACTGGGTCAGTCGCTGGCCCACACCCCGCTGGCGGCCGTGCTGGTCATGCACCCCCACCTGCTGAGGGATCGGGACGGGCTGGTCACGTTGCGGGCGCAACTCGGGGCGTTCAGAGAACTGGTCGCCGTGTGCGACCAGACCGACATCCAAGCGCGGCTGACCAGCGTGCGCGCCGGCGTGACCAGACACCTGCTTTGGCCCTTGCCACCGGTGGACCTCTGCGCGGCACTGGACGAATGGCTGAGTCACCAGAGACGGCGCCCACACCGGGTCCTGATCGTGGACGACTCCGCCGTCACCCTGCGGCACCACGCCCAGATGCTGACCAACATCGGCCTGGATGTGCTCACGCTCAGACAGCCGCTGCAACTGCTGGAGGCTGTCCACAGCTACCGGCCCGACGTGGTCGTGCTCGACATGTACATGCCGGAGGTGAACGGCATAGAACTGGCGGCTGTCTTGAGACAAGAGGCGGCGCTGATCCAGACCCCCATTCTGTTCCTCTCCAGCGAGGAGGAGCTGGACCTGCAGCTGCAGGCCTTGAACGCCGGCGGCGATTATTTCCTGCTCAAACCGGTCACACCGGTGAACCTGGTTGGGGTCGTCTCCACCCTGGCCGAGCGCTCGCGCAAGGCCAGGCGCCTGTGCCCAATGGCCGCCCCCCTGGCCCCAGACAACAAGCCGTGAATGCTGCGCCGGGGCTTGCACACGCCGTGCTTTGCGGTCCACACACCGCAATCGTGGTCCATGCCCCGGTGACCGAATCTGTGCTCTTTCCCTGAACCCCCTGCTCCACGAAGGTCCCCATGCGCCGTCTGACCCTTGCCCAGCGACTGCTGCTGTCTAGCGCCGTGCTGCTCACCTTGATGACGGTCACGGCCGTCACGGTCTGGGTCATGATGGGCAAAGTGGTCGACGCAGCGGACCGCATCAACCAGGTCAACGTCCCTCAACTTGGCCTGATTGGCGAGTTGGAGCTCAACGTCACCCGGTCCTCGCTGCAACTGCGCCACGCCATCCTGTCGCGCGACGAGCAGGAACTCAACACCACGCTGCAAGACATTGCCGCCAAAAAAGCCATGCTGCAGCAAACCCTGGACCGCTTCGGACAGGGCATGACAGACGAGGCGGGACGCGCCGCCTTTGCGCCACTGCCCGCACTGATGAACACCTTCTGGCAGGTGGCCGAGCAGAACGTGGCCCTGATCGTGGCCGGCCAGCGTGAAGAGGCGTTTGCCTTTCTGGTCGACCAGACCATCCCCAGCCGCAACCGGCTGCTGGCCCCGCTCGCCGCGGAAAAATCCCGTCAGAGTGAGGCCCTGTCCCAGCGGATCACCGAAATCACCGAGCTTTCGCTCCTGGACCGCAACGTGGTGGTGGTGGCCGTGCTGCTGATCGCTGCGGGCCTCCTGGGCTTGACGGCGTACCTGCGTGTGGTCACCCGCGAACTTGGCGGCGACCCGGCCGTGCTCAAGCAGGTGGTCGAGGCGGTGGCCGCCGGTGACCTCACCGTCGCGATCCGCACACGGGCGGGGGACGAGCGCAGCACCCTGCACTCGCTGCGCCTGATGACCCAGCGACTGGAAACCTCGGTGGCAGGCGTGAGACAAACCGCCGAGCAAGTGGCCAATGCCAGTGCGGAAATTGCCTCGGGCAACCACGACCTGTCACGGCGCACGGAGCAGCAAGCCAGCGCCTTGGAGCAGACCGCGGCCTCCATGGAGGAGCTCAGCAGCACCATCGGCCACAACTCTCAAAGCAGCCAGAGCGCGAGCGCCATGGTGGTGCATGCCACCGAACTGGCGCAGCGCGGCCAACGCGTGATGAACGAAGTGACCGCGACGATGGCCGCCATCGCCGACAGCAGCCGGCAAATCAACGACATCACCGCCACCATCGACAGCCTGGCGTTCCAGACCAACATCCTGGCGCTCAACGCGGCCGTCGAGGCGGCCAGGGCCGGCGAGCAAGGGCGTGGTTTTGCGGTCGTCGCCGGTGAAGTGCGCAGCCTGGCCCAGCGCAGCGCGCACGCGGCCAAAGAAATCCGCGTCCTCATTGACAACAGCGGCCAGCGGGTGAAGCTCGGTGGCGAGCTGGTGGGCCGCGCCGAGGCGAACATGGGCGAGATCGTCCAGACCGTGAAAGAAGCCAGCGCGTTGATGACCAAGATCAGCGAAGCGAGCTTGGAGCAAAGCCACGGCGTGCAACAGGCCACCGAGGCGATCGCCCACATGGACCAGGCTACCCAACAGAACGCGGCGCTGGTGGAGGAAATGGCAGCGGCCGCGCAGAGCCTTCAACAACAGGCCCAGACGCTGCTGGCGGAGGTGGGGGTGTTCCGCATCGCCGCTTCGTCACCGCAGCAGCTTCGGTTGTCGCGGCCATGAAGGCTGTGCAGCCCGGCACCGCCCCAGCCCCCACGTTGGGCCAGCCATCCGGCCACTCAGGCACTCCCCCCACAGGAGATGACGCCATTCAGAGGTCACTGGCTCAGGCATTGCGTGCGCCCATGAACGCCATCCTGGGGTTCGGTCAATTGCTGGAATGCGACCCCAACCTGAGCCCTGGACAGCACGAATGTGTCCGCGACATCCTGCAGGCCGCGCACCAGATCATGGAAACGGTCGTTCGCCTGGAGCAGCAGAGCCTGACGGCAAGCTCAGAACAAAACGGATCCAACGCTCGTCGGGGACATAACGGACATCACCAGCCAGGGCGCGCATCAGATTCCTGACCAGGTACAAGCCCAGGCCGGTGCCCGATTGGCGCCGGGCCTGGGTGGAGCGGTAGTACTTGTGGAACACCTGGTCGGGATCGGGCCACCCCGCAACCCCAGGTGGGTTGCGCACCGTGATGTGCAGGACAGCCCCTTGGGCAGGGCGCTGGAGCTCGACCTCGATGGGGCCGTCGGTGTGCGCGTATTTGCAGGCGTTCTCGAGGAGGTTGTTCAGCGCAATCAGCAACAGCTGTGGGTCCGTTGAAACCAGGCAAGGCTGGGCGGCCGAGAAGCCGATCCGGCCAGGGCAGGAGACGCCGGCGATGGCCTTTCGGATGAGCTCGCACACATCCACCGTCACATGCCGCGCCTGGAGTTGTCCGTCGCTGACCTGGGTGGCGTGCAGGCACCGGTCGATGACCCTGTTCATGTCGCCGATGGACTGCTTGATCTCTCGGCCGGTCTCGCTCTGATCCAGGCGCATGAGGATGGCGGCCAGGGGGGTCTTGAGTTCGTGGGCCAGCATGGCCAGAAGCCGCCCCTGCTCTTCCCTGACCTCGCGCTCTTGCTGGGCCTGCAGTTGGGTAAGGTGCAGGGCCATCTCGGTGCTGCGCTGCTGCTGGCGCTTGGTGTGGCTGCGGTACTGCAGCATCACCAGGATGAGCAAGGCGGTGATCAGGATGTGGGTTTGTATGATGTAAAGCGTCATCTCCGAACCGGAGATCAAGCCCAGTCCGGGCAAGGCGGCAAACATCAGCGTGATCACCAGCACGACGTAAAACAGGAGCACCACCGGCCGGGCCATGGCGGGCCGCTGTGGCGTGGCGGCCTGCCAGCCTGTGGCCAGGTACACCGACAACAGGAAAATGAAGGGCGACCAGGTTACTTCACTGAGGTTGAGATGGAGTGCCGCGGACACCATGCCCGATGCGTACAACACCAACTTGATCGGAAAAATCCCGAGCAAGACCAGGTGCAGACGCGTGGCCCACCTCGGCGGCGAAAACTCCCTGAGCAGCAGGACATGGAACAGCACCGCCGAGCTGACCGAGACTATGCTGAGCAAACTCGAGGACTGGTCTATCCACCCGGCCGGCCATTGGGCGGGCCAGACCGACCGCAAATAGCCCGACGAGACGACGGCGTAACTCAACGACGTCACCTGGGCCAGGGCAAAGGCCGAGATGACGGGTTCTCGGCTAAAGACCGCCTGCAGGATGGCCCACAGCGCCAGAACGGCCACCAAGCCGATGTAGCCCGCAAAAAAGATCGCCTGGCGCTGCGTCTGGCGTATCAGGTCGTCCACATTCAGCGCCTCGACGTGGATCTGTCGGGTGCTGGTCGAACGCAGGCTCAGCCAAATGTCGCGGGGGGCCTCCCCCCTGGCGATGGGTATTGTGAAGTCCAGGCTTTCGAACTCATCGCCGCGAGGATGCTGCAAGTCTCCGGTCACATGGGCCACCGCACCGCCCACCAGAGGATCGAAGAGCCGAACCTCATCCAGGTAAACCGGGCGGATGCGCAAGACCAGGCGATCGGCGTCCACCCCCTTTCGGGCAGAAACGCCAGGATCGATGCGCAGCTTGAGCCAGATCACCGAGCGCCCATAGCCACGGCTGAGGGTGCCCTTGAACGCCTGGGTGGGTGATTGCTGAACTTCTGGCCAGTTCTTCTGCCCAGAGGGATCCTCCAACCAGTGGCGCTCGACGATGTGGTCCTGGGCCTGGGCAGCGCTCGCCCAGGCCAAAAGCCATGCCAGCAGGGCCACCACCAGCAGATGCCTGAACGCCGAGGCCCTGTTCATCCTGCAGAAAACTCCATGAATGGCATCGAACATCGGCAGAACAGGTTGTGCGGCACAGGCAAGCCCCGTGCGCGTCGTGGGGTAGCAGTGTAATCAGATTGACGCAGGGCGTGCTCCTTGGTCGCCCATGCCCTTATTTCCGGAGAGGGGGCCGGATTGACCGTGTCAACTTTTGGCCCTTTCAGGCGCAGAACAGACCCGATGGCCTCACGAAGCAGTCACACAGGGGGACGGTTGGATGGCTTCATGCGCCAGTCACTTCTGCCAACGCGCTCGCGGGAACTCCTACGGCGGCACGGGCTTGGGGTCTGTCCACAGTCCCACGCGCTGGGCTCGGGCATCGTCTTCGGCCTGGGCGTAGCGCCTGCGCTCTTCGGGCGGTTGTTCCCGTTCGTACTCTTTGTAGTGCCAGGCCATGCCGGCTTGCAGCTGCTGCAGGTTGGCGTCCTGTCCTTGCAACACGATCTTGCCGTTGAGGCGGCCGTAGCGGTCGGTCTTGTTGAAGTCCACTTCTACGGTCTGGCCGAAGACCAGGTCGGAGAGGTGCTCCTTGGAGCGCTGACCGAAGGCTTGGGATCACTCGGGAGCGTCGATGCCGGAGAGCCGGACTTTGTGCTGGGCCTTCTGCGCATCGAGCACAGTGACGGTATCGCCGTCGGCTACCCAACCACCCGACCGCTCAGGTCAACCAGCTGGTCTGAAGGCTCTGCTCAGAACAGTGAGGGCTGCGAGCTGTTGTGGGTGGTTGGGGTGGCTCCGGGGGCTTCGGCTGCTGGGGCTGCGGGTGCTGTCTTTGGCAGGTTCTGCACGGCACGGGGTCTGGCCTGCGGTGCCGGCTCAGCGGTAAGTGTCCCGCCTGCGGGCACAGCGCACATCTGCATGGCTTCGTTCACGTCGGCGCTGAGCCAGATCTGGAACTGCTCAGGCGGGAGTACCACCACGCTGCGCTTCTCATCCCCCGGTCGGTGAAACCGCCCCATCACCGGGTGGCCATCGGCGTTGACGGTGAGCATGGAGAAGGAGGTGACGATCTCGCCGGTGTCGGTGTCCGTCCAGCGGTCCCAGATGCTGGCCACGCCCATGGGTTGACCGTCGGCTCTTTGGATGCGCCAGCGCACCGCCCTGCCCGTCTCCCAGCTGGGCTCGAAGAAATCGTCGAGCAGCGCGATGGCAAACCGGCGTTGGCGCCAGGGGGTGCGGTAGCTGGGCTTCTCGGCCACCGTCTCGGTGCGGGCGTTGTAGGTCTTGCGTCCGATCTGGGTGGCCGCCTGGGTGTCCTGGGTCCAGTGCGGGATCAGGCCGAAGCGGGCCAGGGTGCATTGCACCCCGCCCTGCCCGTCTTTCAACGCGATAGGAGCGGCGTAGCCGGGATAGGTCTCGGGTGGGCACGGCTGGCTGGGCAGGTCCACCCCGAGGGTGGCGCGTGTCCATGACCCGTTGCGGGTGGGGCTGAAGTGGGTGCACATACCGGTGGAGACGGGGATCACCGCTGCCCATGAAACAGGCAGCGGTGACGGAGGCCTTGCAGATCAACGCATTGTTTCACTTCACGGGCGCTTATCCACAAGGTTGCCCACGCTGGTTGGGGATGAATGCCTGGCCACCCTAAGTGCCCACAATGGGACGGCCATGGCGACAAAGCTTGGGGTCGGCCAGGCGAATGGCGCCCAGCCCTGCGTTCAGGGCACGACCCACTGGCCGACCCAGTGCTGGGCCCGGGTGTAGACCGCACGCCGGTGGTCTGGTCCCAGGTGCAGCAGGTCCATTGCCTGAATGTGCAGGTGCAGCACGGCAAACGCCGCCGGGTCGGGTTGCCGGTCCCAGGCCAGGGCGTCGCCGAGGGGCGAGCCCGGCGCATGCGCGCTGTAGGCTGTGCGGGACCCTTCGGGCACGCGGGACCAGGCGGTTGCGGCCTGCGGCCCGGTGAGCACCTCCACCTCGGCCTGGAGGCGGATTTGCAGTTTCTGGCCACTGTCCCAAACGTGCAGTGCGGCCACCGGTCGCGCCCCCAGATCGGTGATCTTGGATGAGTGCAGGTTGGTGTGGATTTCCAGCCTGCCGCGGGCTGGGTCCGCACCACGCAGCACCACGGTGCGGGCCTGGGGCATGCCTTCGGGTGAGACGGTGGCCAGGGTGGGATGGCGTGCGGGCGTGTGCCGGTCGTGTACGCCACGGATCAGCCGCTGCCACGCCTGGGCGTACAGGGTGCCCAGTGCCACGGCCCAAGGGTGCGGGTCGGTGCTCACTTGTAGGTCTCTCGCCGTTCAGAGAATCTTCTGAGCCGTTTGCGCCAAGCCAGGTAGCTGCCACGCTTGAGTTCACGGCGCATCAGGGCTTGGACCTCGTCGGGACCCCTGCCGTAGAGGGCACGGATCTGGTCAAAGCTGACGTGGTCGCTGAGGGCGAGTGGGATGATGTCGCTGACGGTGGCAGCGTCAGCGGGAGCCCCCATCTTGGAACGCCCGGCTCGACCTGGGCTCACCGGTCGAACCCGTCTGACTCGACAGTCGGAGCCGAAGCCGTGGGATGCGTGTACGCTGACCTGTCTTCAGACGCTGGGGGAAAGCACATCTGGCTGCCGTCCCAACGCTGGCCACACCAGCAATAGCCCTCGGCGTTGATGAGGCAGGTGCCTGTTCCGCAGCAGCGTCTGTCTTCCATGTTCACGATTCCAACCCAGTTGCACGAAGGTTAAGCCCAGGCCAATGTCCGCGCCGAGGGCAAGGTCAACCGAAGCCGTGGACGGAGGCCACAGCCCGACCACCCGGGCGCGCAAGGTATTGGCCCGACAGACCCACACCCAACCGCACATGGCCAAGGCCAGCGCCTGTTTCCACCCAGGTTTCATGAAAGACCGATCCGTTCCGATGCTGGTGCGAAGGCGTCAGAGCTTAAAACATGCCGGTGTAGTGAAAGCTTAGGCCCAGAGTCTGAGCGGGCTGCCCAGCAGCGAGTTGACGCCAGGGACTGAGCGGATACGATAGTGAGCAATCATTCACTGCCGTTCTTTCGCCGCCGTCACCATGCCCGACCAGAAACACCTCAACGCCCTGCGCACCCATTGGAAAGAACACAAGGCGTTTCCGTCCATGGCCAAGCTGGCCGACGTACTGGGGCTGGCCTCCTCGGGTGGGGTGTTCAAGGTCATCGGCCGCCTGGTGGACGCGGGGTATCTGGAGCGGGTGGAGGGGCGCATCGCGCCCACGCGAGCGTTCTTTGCCCTGCCGGTGATGGGCCAGGTACGCGCCGGTCTGCCCCAGGAACAGGACCAGTCGGCGGGCCTGGAGATGGTGGGCGTCGAAGACTACCTGATTCAAAACCCCGAACGCACGGTGTTCTGCCGCGTGCGGGGCGATTCGATGAAAGACGCCGGCATGCTGGACGGTGACATGGTGGTGGTCGAGCGCAACCGTCCCACCAAGGCCGGTGACATCGTGGTGGCTCTGGTGGACAACGAACTCACCGTCAAGTACCTGCACCCGCTCAAAGGCTCTGGCGGCTGGGTGCTGAAACCCGCCAACCCCGACTACCCGGACATCGTGGCGCAGCAGTCGCTGGAAGTGCTGGGCGTTGTGGTGGGCCTGTTCCGCCGCTTCTGAAGGACGTTAAAGCCACCTCGTGGCGGGTGGATGGGGCTTGACAGCTGGCAGCGGCGGAATTCACAATCGTGAACATACATTCACTTTTGTGAGCTTTCTGCTCACCCCGCCGGAGATACCCATGAGCCTTAAAGCACTGATCCGCCGACTGACCGGCAAGGGTGGCGCCATCAACCGCGCGACCTCCTCTCGTGACGTGTGCCGCCTGAACTCCATCGCCCTGGCGGCCAAGGTCTCGGTCTGGGAACTGGATTGACGCATGGGTCGTATGCTGGAAGTCCTGGGCCGGTCCGAAGGCCGTGCGGCCATTCTCCAATGCTTTGGACCAGGTGCGGCTTTGACCATGCCCCGGGTGGAGCACAGCACCCCGGCGGGCTTTCCTTCGCCTGCGGCGGATTTCGAGACGCAGCGGGTCGATCTGGTCGAGCAACTGGGGCTGAACGAGCCGTCCACCTTCCTGGCCCGGGTGCGCGGTCTGTCGATGATCGGCAAGGGCATCGACGACGGGGACCTGCTGGTGGTCAACCGGCTGATCGAGGCCAAGCACGGCCAGACGGTGGTGGCGGTGGTGGACAACGAGCTGACCTGCAAGACGCTGTACCAGCGCGGTGGAATGGTCAAGCTGCAGGCGGCCAACCCGGACTTCCCCGACATCCTGCTCAAAGACGGGCAGACGCTGGTGATCTGGGGCGTGGTGGTCTCGGTGGTCAAGCGCATGCCGGTGTGAGCGGTCTGCACTGCTTGTTCGCCACGCCATGGCTCCGCCTGTCTTTGCCCTGCTCGATGGCAACAACTTTTACGCCTCCTGCGAGCGGGTTTTTGATCCCCAACTGGTCGGCCGCCCAGTGGTGGTGCTGTCCAACAACGACGGCTGTGCGATTGCCCGCAGCGAAGAGGCCAAGGCCCTAGGCATCAAGATGGGGGCACCCTGGTTCAAGATCCGGCATCTGGAGGCCGAAGCGGATCTGATCGCCCTGTCGGCCAACTTCGAGTTGTACGGGGACATGAGCCACCGGATGATGACCATGGCCGAGACGCTGGGCTGTGGCCAGGAGGTCTATTCCATCGACGAGTGCTTTCTGGACATGACGGGCAT
>NZ_JAAQQT010000604.1:0-15824 GCF_011742065.1 Aquabacterium sp. A08 | reverse complement strand
AGAGGTTGATGGCGACCACCTCGTCCCAGGCCTCGGGGGTGAGCACGTCGAAATTGCGCCGGGTGGCGTTGGTGCCCGCGCTGTTGACCAAAATGTCGAGGCGGCCTTGGCGCGCCAGCAGCTGCTCGGCACAGCGCTGCACGGCGTGCCGGTCGGCCACGTCGAGCGGGCAGACCTCGGCGCTGCCCACGGCTTGCAGCGCGGCCAGGGCGCTGGCGTTGGTGGCGGGGTTGCGGCCGGTGACGACGACGTGGGCGCCGGCACGGGCCAGCGCGGTGGCCGCGGCCAGGCCGATGCCGCTGCCGCCGCCCGTGACCCAGGCCACCTGGCCTTGGAGGGTGTGTTGCATGGGGGGTGTCTCCGTGGGTCGCACCCGGCCGTGCGGGGGTGTGCAGGTGTCTGGCGCCACCCCGGGCCGGTCAGGGGGGTGGCCGGCCCCATGGTAGGCCGGGGCTGGGTGTATGCGCTGTCACCCAGGTGGCGCGCGGACCCCGCGCGCCGGGACGCGGCCTCAGGCCGTGGCCTGGGCGGCGAGGTCGCGCAGCGCCCGCTCGTAGGCCTCGACCGGCTGGCCGCCCGAAATCAGGTGGCGCCGGTTGACGATGACCGCCGGCACGGCGCGGATGCCGGCCTGGGTAAAGAAGGCCTCGCTCTCGCGCACCGCATCGGCGTATGCGTCGCTGGCCAGGATGGCGTGCGCCCGAACGGCGTCCAGCCCGGCGTCCACCGCGGCCTGCACCAGCACCGCCGGCTCGTCCATGGCTTGGCGGTCGCGGTGGCAGGCCAGCAGCAGCGCCATTTTCAGGGCCAACTGGCGCTCGGGGTGGGCCTCGCCGGCCCAGTGCAACAGGCGGTGGGCGTTGAAGGTGTTGTAGATGCGGCCCCGACCCTCGGGGTGGAAGGTGAAGCCCACCGCCGCCCCGCGCTCGACCAGGGTCTGGCGGATCTGCGCCTGCTGTTCGGGGGTGGAGCCGTACTTTTCGGTCAGGTGTTCCCCAACGTCCTGGCCGCCCGGGCCCATGGCCGGGTTCAGCTCGAAGGGATGGACCCGGACCAGGGCCACCACCTCGGGGTGCAGGCGCTCCAGCGCCAGCGCCAGGGAAGACAGGCCCACGGCGCACCAGGGGCAGGAAATGTCCGAGACGAAATCGATCTGCACGGTCTGGGTCATGGCCAAGAATGGGAAATGGGGGAATAGGGCTTGGGGTCCAAGCCGTTGGATCGATGGTATCAGCCCCAACTTTCCCGCATGCGGCCAACGGCCGGCCCTGCGACACACGGGTCGTTGTCATTTCTTTGCAACATCGCGCTTGTGGTAAATGAATTTATACAAATACAATTGGATCCGCAGGCAAACGAGAGCCGAGCAATTTTGATCACTTGATCCTGGGCCCTCTTCGGGCCCTTTTTTTTGCAGCGGGCGGGTTCCAGGACCCCGGGTTGGTGCATGATTTAGGCATTCCACCACGTCCCCAACACCGTGCGCGCGTCCACCGCTTCCGCCCCCGCTTTGTCTCCCCCCACCGGCACCACGCCGGAACTGCCCGCCCAGGTGTTGCGGCAATTCCGCGTGGTGTTCAACGCGGTCCGCACCCATTTCCAGCAGGTGGAAAAGCGAGTGGGCATTGGCGGTGCCCAGGTGTG
Organism: Aquabacterium sp. A08; assembly: GCF_011742065.1. Classification (NCBI taxonomy): domain Bacteria; kingdom Pseudomonadati; phylum Pseudomonadota; class Betaproteobacteria; order Burkholderiales; family Sphaerotilaceae; genus Aquabacterium; species Aquabacterium sp. A08. Next base: position 14,180 of record NZ_JAAQQT010000604.1, on the reverse strand, counting down.
GGCGCTCAACGTCATCCAGCAGCGGCCCGGCGTGGGCATGAACGAACTGGCCCAGGCCATGGACGTCCACCAGTCCACCGCCAGCAATCTGGTGCGGCAACTGGTCAAGCGCCAACTGGTGCGCACCGAAAAGTCCACCGTGGACCGGCGCGGCGTGCACCTGTACGTGGAGCCGGCTGCCCTGACGCTGCTGCAAGGCGTCCCCGGGCCCTACGAAGGGGTGTTGCCCGAAGCCTTGCAGCAACTTGCCCCGGACACGCTGGCCCGCCTGCAAGCCGACCTGACCCAAGTGATCCACGCCCTCAAGGCCGACGAACAGGCCGGCGGCATCCCGCTGGCCGAACTCTGACCCGCCGGCGCTTCAGGCCACTTCGCGCGGCGGCACCATGGCGGCGATGATGTCGCCCATGGCCAGTGTGCCCAGGTGCTTGCCCTGGCTGTTGACCACGTTCGCCATTTCCTGCCCATCGGTGTTCAACTGACGCACGGCTTCCTCGATCACCAGGCTGGCGTCCACCGACGGCCCGGCCACCGGCACGGTACCCGGCTGCATCAAGGTGCGGCAACGGATCACCCGGCCACGGTTGACGTCGCGCACAAAACTGGCGATGTAGTCGTCGGCCGGCTGCAGCACGATTTGCTGGCCCGTGCCTTGTTGCACCACCTCACCGTCGCGCAGGATGGCGATGCGGTCGCCCAGGCGCAGGGCTTCGTCCAGGTCGTGGGTGATGAACACGACGGTCTTGCCAATCTCCTGCTGCAAATCGAGCAACACGCTCTGCATGTCGGCCCGGATCAGCGGGTCCAGCGCCGAAAACGCCTCGTCCATCAGCAAAATGGGCACGTCATTGGTCAAGGCCCGCGCCAGACCCACGCGCTGCTGCATGCCGCCCGAGAGCTGGTTGGGGTAGTGGTCTTCGTAGCCTTTCAGGCCCACCCGTTCGATCCAGCGTTGTGCCGCTTCCTGCCGCGCCTTGCGCCGCACGCCCTGGATCTGCAGGCCGTATTCCACGTTCTCCATCACGGTGAAGTGGGGAAACAACGCAAACTTCTGAAACACCATGGCCGTCTGCTCGCGACGGAACTTCAGCAGTTCGGCCGGTCGCATCTGCACCACGTCCACGGTTTGGCCCTCCACCTCCACCAGCACTTGGCCGGCGCTGGGGTCGATCAGACGGTTGATGTGGCGGATCAGCGTGCTCTTGCCGGAACCCGACAGCCCCATCACCACCTGGATGCCACCCGCCGGCATGTCGATGTGGATGTTGCGCAGGCCCAGCACGTGACCATGCACGTCGCGCAGTTCCTGCTTGCTCATGCCCTGACGCACCGCATCCAAAAATTTCTCGGGCGTGGGCCCGAAAATTTTGTACAGGTCGCGCACCTGAATGCCGGTTTTCGCGGCGTCAGCCATGCTGGACCTCCAGGTGCTTTTGCAGCCGTTTGCCGTAGGCCTGCGAAGCACGGTCGAACACAATGGCGATGCCGACGATGGCCATGCCGTTGAGCAACCCCATGGTGAAGTACTGGTTGGTGATGGCCTTGAGCACCGGCTGACCCAGGCCCTGCACGCCGATCATGGACGCGATGACGACCATGGACAGCGACAACATGATGGTCTGGTTGATGCCCGCCATGATGGTGGGCAGTGCCAGCGGCAGTTGCACCTGGCGCATGCGCTGCCACCCCGACGAGCCGAACGCATCGGCGGCTTCCAGCAGGTCCTTGTCCACCAGGCGGATGCCCAGGTTGGTGAAACGGATCACCGGCGGAATGGCGTAAATCACCACCGCGATCAAGCCCGGCACGCGGCCAATCCCCAGCAGCATCACCACCGGAATCAGGTAGACGAAGCTGGGCATGGTCTGCATCACGTCCAACGTTGGGTTGACGTAGCGTTGCAGGCGGTCGGACCGGCTCATCACGATGCCCACCGGCAAGCCGACGGCGATCGCCACCACGGTGCAGACGAAGATCATCGAAATGGTCTTCATCGTGTCTTCCCACATGCCCAGGATGCCGATGGCCAGCAGCGTCAGCAGAGTGCCGGCCACGATCTTCATGGAGCGCGACGCCAGCCAAGCCACCAGCGCGATGCCAGCCATCACCAGCGGCCAGGGCGATTGCGTCAGCAACCGTTCCGACAGCAACAGGAATTGGCGCAGCGGCTCGAAGAAGTTTTCCAACGCTTCGCCGTGTTCCCGCGTGAAGTGGCGAAAGGCCCCGTCGATGAAACGGCGCAGTGCACTCAGCGTCTCGGTGCCCAGCGCCGGAAACGCTTCCAGCCAGTCCTGGTTCATCGAACGGCGGCTTTCACCTTGGCGGCCACGTCAGGCGTGACCCAATTGGCCCAAACCTCGGGCTGGGTTTTCAGGAAGTGGCGGGCGCCTTGCTTGCCGTCGGCCTGGTTGTCGGTCATCCAGGCCAGCAGACCGTTGACGGTGTCGTTGCCCCAACTGCGCTGCTGCAGGTATCGCACCGCCGGACCCCCGGCTTTCTGAAAGCGGTCGGTGACCACCGTGTACACCTCGGCACGGGCCCAGTCGTTCTTTTGGGGGTTGGCGCAGTCGGGCTGGGCGTTGCAGCTTTCCCAAGCCGCCTTGTCGTGCGGCACACCGGCATCGAGCTTGACCATCTCGTATTTGCCCAGAATCGAAGTGGGTGCCCAGTAGTAACCCAACCAGCCTTGCTGGCGCTCGTAGGCCTTGGCAATGGAGCCGTCCAGGCCTGCGGCCGAGCCGGTGTCCACCAGCAGGAAGCCTTTTTCTTTTGCGCCCCATGCCCGGAAGGCGTTGCCGGTGGTGAGCTGGCAGTTCCAGCCGGCTGGACAGTTGTGCACAGCGCCCTTGGATTTGTCTTCGGGCGCCGGGAACAGCTTGGGATGCTTCAAGGCGTCTTCGATGGTTTTGATGCCGGGGTTGGCGTCGGCCACGTACTTCGGTATCCACCAGCCTTCGACACCGCCGTCTTGCAGCGACTGGGCCGCGAAGTGCAAACGGCCCTCTCTCACCGCCGCTTCCAGCGGCTGGCGCACGGCGTTGACCCAGGCTTCGGGTGCCACATCGGGTTTGCCCTTTTCCATCATCGACGTCAGCGTGGGCATGGTGTCGCCGGGCACGATCTCCACCTCGCAGCCATAGCCCTGGCTCAGGATGATCTGGTCAATTTCGGCCAGCACCTCGGCCGACTGCCAATTCATGCTGGCCACCGTGACTTTGCCGCAGGCAGCGGCAGACAAACCAGGCACGGCGGCCAAGGCCAAGACACTGACGGCTTTGTGGAAAGGGGTAATGGGTTCACTCCTGTAAATGCGAAATCCGGTCCTGCCGTCGCACGAAAGTGCCAGAAGATGGCCAGTGGTGCTGGCTGTGACAGGCCTGGAAAACCAGCCACCCACGGCGAAACGGGGCGATTTGCTGGTGTGCCTACAAATCACCCGTGAGGTGGCAGGCCAAATAATTGTATTTGTATAAATATATTTGTCAAGAAAAAGGCCAGATCTCTGGACTGGCGTCCTGGGAATCTGGCCTGGGCATTCCCGCGTCAGCGGGCGTCCGGCAACTCGATTTTCACTTCCAGCACTTCCAGGTTGTCCTGGCGTTCGAGCTGGACCTTGATGTCGTCCGGGTTGATGCGCACGTACTTGCTGATCACCGCCATCAGCTCGCGTTGCAGGTCGGGCAGGTAGTCGGGCTCGGCGGCGTTGCGGCCGCTGCGTTCGTGCGCCAGGATGATCTGCAGGCGTTCCTTGGCCACACTGGCCGACTTCTTTTTTTCGCCCAGCAGGAAAGACAGGAAAGACATGCCGCTCACCTCCCGAACAGGCGTTTGAAGAAGCCGGGCTTCTCGGCGTCGATGAAGCGCAGCGGGCGGTCGTTGCCCAGGAAACGTTCGATCACGTCCTTGTAGGCCTCGGACACGTCGCTGCCCTGCAGGTGCACCGCCGGCACGCCCTGGTTGGACGCCTGCAGCACGCTTTCGCTTTCCGGGATCACACCGATCAGCGGGATGCGCAGGATGTCCTGGATGTCCTCCAGCGACAGCATCTGGCCGTCCTGCACCCGGCTCGGGTTGTAGCGGGTGATGAGCAGGTGTTCCTTGATCGGCGCCTGGCCTTCGATGGCGCGCTTCGTCTTGCTGCCCAGCATGCCCAGGATGCGGTCGCTGTCGCGCACGCTGGAGACCTCGGGGTTGGTCACCACCAGGGCTTCGTCGGCAAAGTGCATGGCCATCAGGGCCCCGGTTTCGATACCGGCCGGCGAGTCGCAAACGATGTAATCAAAGCCCATGCCCGCCAGGTCGTTGAGCACGCGCTCCACGCCGTCCTGCGTCAGCGCATCCTTGTCGCGCGTCTGGCTGGCGGCCAGCACGAACAGGTTGTCGCACTGCTTGTCCTTGATCAGCGCCTGGTTCAGGTTGGCTTCGTGGTGGATGACGTTGATGAAGTCGTACACCACGCGGCGTTCGCAGCCCATGATCAGGTCGAGGTTGCGCAGGCCGACGTCGAAGTCGATGACGACGGTCTTGAAACCTTTGAGCGCCAGACCGGTGGCAAAGCTGGCGCTGGTGGTGGTTTTGCCCACACCGCCCTTGCCGGAGGTCACGACAACGATTTTGGCCATATTGGGGGTTCTTTCCAAGCGTCAGAGTAGGGGTTCGAGCAACAGCTTGTCGCCGTCGGGGCCGCTGTGCAGGCGCACCTGGGCCGGTTTGCCGCGCACATTGTCGGGCAAAGCCACGTCGCTGGTGCGGTACACCCCGGCGATGGAGACGAGTTCGGCCTCCAGCGTCTGGGCAAAGATGCGGGCGTCGGCGTTGCCCCGGGCGCCGGCGATCGCCTTGCCGCGCAGCGGCGCGTACACGTGGATGTGGCCGTCGGCGATCACCTCGGCCCCGGGGTTGACCATGGCCAGCACCACCAGGTCGCGCCCGCGGGCGTAGACCTGCTGGCCGGAGCGCAGCGGGCGGTCCACCACCAGGGCCGCCAACGCGACCGGGGATGGGGGTTCGGCCGCGGGCGCTGCCTCGGTGGGGTGGGGCTGGGCCCGCACCCAGCTGGCTTCGTCCGCCCGCACCAGGCCGGCCTGGGCGGCGGCGCCCTGGTGGTCGGCGCTGCCGCCGCGGTAGGCCACGGGTTGCAGCCGAAAGCGGCGCAGCACGCCCAGCAGGGCCTGCATTTCCAGCGGACTGATCGGGTCTTGCAGCCCGGTCATGTCCACCAGCAAAGGGTCTTGGTCGAAAAAGTCCGGGTGGGCGCCAAAGCGTTCGGTCAGGTCCTGGTCCAGCGTCGCCGGGTCTGCCGAGCGCAGCAGCAGTGCCACCAAAGGCAGTTGTGCGCTCTTGATCTCGAAAGACCGGGCGCCGGCGGCGGGGGAGTTCATGCGGTGTGGGCCTGAAAAAACCAAATCTTAACAGCCGGCCCGCGGGTTTTGGGGCGCGAGCCCCGGTGGGCCTGCCCGGGTGCCTCGCGGGCGCCAAAAGCTTGTCCAACTACCTGTCTTTGTTCTTAATTTTCAAAATAGTCGTAGTAGTAGAGCCGGGCCCCGGCTGTGCACAAGGGCCAAAAGCGTTGGCAAATCATGGACTTGAACACCGGACTAAGGTGTGGACCCGACCCTGGGAACGCGGCGCGTGGTTGGGCACAACTTTTCGATTTTTCCCAAGGCTGTGGACAACTGGCCGCTTGTTCTTTTTTTGTCCACAGGGTTGTGCGGACGAAAAAAAACCAGCCCGGGGGCTGGTGGGTGGCGGTGGGGGCCGGAGTGCCCGCCGGCAGGGCCGGTCAACCGTGCCGTGGCGGGTGCGGGTGGCCTGGCCGTTCGCGGCCCGGGCCCCCGTGGCGGCCCAGGCGCTGGTGCTGGGCGTCAAAGGTTTGTTGCTGCTCGGGGCTGAGCGTGGCGTAGAACGTTTTGACGGCTTCGAGGCGTTCGTTCAGGCGGGCGTCGCGTTCGGCGCGCAGGGCCTGCATCTTTTCCATGCGCTGGGGCGTGGTCAGCGTGGCCCACTCGGCGCGGTTCAGCCTTTGCTTGCTTGTCTTGGGCGCTTGCATGGCGGTGCTGAAGGCCTGCCACGCGCCGGCCTGGGCCGGCGTCAGCTTCAACGCGTCTTTCAGGCGGGCTTCGTGTTCGGCCAGGCGTGGTGCATGGCGTTCTTGCAGGCGTTCGGCGCGCGGAGCGTCTGGCGCGCTGTCGCAGTGGCCCCGGCCGCCGCCAAAGGCCCAGGCGCTGGCGGTGGTGGCCAGCACGCCAGCGGTGGCGGCGGCGATGAGCAGGCGTTGGGTGAGGGGTGTCATGGGCGGGCCTTTCTTTGGGGGTTGCGGTGAGGCCAGTGTCGGCCGCGCGTGTGTCGTGGCCACCGCTGCGATGTGACGCCGGTGTAAAGAAGCGTCAAGCGGGGTCAAAGCCCGGCCAGGTCGTCCAGGATCGGGCAGTCCGGCCGGTCGTCCCCGTGGCAGCACGCGGTCAGCCCTTGCAGGCTGCGCGCCATGGCCTGCAGCTGCGCGATGCGCTCCTCCAGCGCCTGCAGTTGCCGCTGTGCGATCTGCCGGACCTGGGCGCTGCTGCGCCCCTGGTCGTGCCACAGCCCCACCAGTTCGCCGATGTCGGCCATGGAAAAACCCAGGTCGCGGGCGCGTTTGATGAAGCGCAGCGTGTGCACGTCGGCCTCGGTGTAGAGGCGGTAGCCGCTGTCGGTGCGGGCCACCGGCGCCAGCAACCCCAGCGTTTCGTAGTGCCGCACCATTTTGGCCGACACGCCCGAGCGGGCCGCGGCCTGGCCGATGTGGACCGGCCAGCCGCCGGGTGGCCGGGCGGTGGTGTCGGGTGGCGAAGCCATGGGCGGCGGTTCAGGCCGTCAGGCGGCGACCGCGTAGCCTTCTTCGGCGATGGCCTGGGCCAGGGCTGCGCGCGGCTGGGTGCTGTCCACCTCCACCCGGTTCTGGGCGCGGTCGATGCGTACCTGGGCCTGCGGGTCCACGGCCCGAATGGCCTGGGTCACGGCTTTTTCGCAATGGCCGCAGGTCATGCCGGTCACGGTGAAGGTCTGGTTCATGGGGGCTCCTGAAAGGGGGGGACAACGGACACAAGTATGAACCTTGACACGGTGGAAAGGTCAAGACCTGCCCGACCGCTTGACGCTGACACGGTGGCAAGGTTCATACTGCGCGCATGAACACCGCCCCCGCCCCCGCCCCCGAGCTGTGCGAACTGGACCTCGGCATCGGCGGCATGACCTGTGCCTCCTGTGTCTCGCGCGTCGAACGGGCGCTGAAAAAGTTGCCCGGCGTGCAGGACGCGGCGGTCAACCTGGCCACCGAATCGGCGCGGGTGCGCTGGCGCGATACCCCCCAGGCCGACGCCGAGGCCAGCGTCATGACCGCGCGCATCCAGCGCGCGGTGCGCGACGCCGGCTACGAGCCCCGGCCACTGGCGTCACCGTCCGATGCCACCGCGCCGACCTGGCTCGGGGTGCCGCGCGACGCCTGGCCGGTGTGGCTGGGCGTGCTGCTGTCGCTGCCCTTGGCCGGTCCCATGGTGGGCGACCTGTTCGGCCAGCACTGGATGCTGCCCGCGTGGATCCAGTTCCTGCTGGCCACGCCGGTGCAGTTTGTGTTGGGCGCGCGTTTTTACCGCGCCGGCTGGCACGCGCTGAAGGCGCTGAGCGGCAACATGGAACTGCTGGTGGCCATCGGCACCAGCGCGGCCTGGGGCATGAGCACCTGGCTCTGGTGGCGCGCCGAAACCGGCGCCATGGTGCACCTGTATTACGAGGCCTCGGCCGTGGTCATCACCCTGGTGCTGCTGGGCAAGTGGCTGGAGGCCCGCGCCAAGCACCGGACCACCGAGGCCATCCGCGCACTGCACGCGCTGCGGCCCGAAATGGCGCACCTGCTGCCCGACGGCGTGAAACGCGAAGCGCTGCAGGACGTGCCCGTGGCCGAACTGCTGCCCGGCGACCTGGTGCTGGTGCGCCCGGGCGAACGCCTGCCGGCCGACGGCACGGTGCACCAGGGCCAGACGCAGGTGGACGAGTCCATGCTGACCGGCGAGCCGATGCCGGTGCCCAAGCAGGCCGGCGACGCCGTGACCGGCGGCAGCCTCAACGGCGACGGCGCGGTGCAGGTGCGGGTGACGGCGGTGGGCGCGCAGAGCGTGCTGCAGCGCATCATTGCCCTGGTGCAGGACGCCCAGGCCGCCAAGGCCCCGGTGCAGCGGCTGGTGGACCGAGTGGCCGCGGTGTTCGTGCCCACGGTGCTGGCGCTGGCGGGTCTGACCTTCCTGGGCTGGTGGGGCTGGCAGGGTGCACCGGTGGAAGACGCCTTGCTGCACGCGGTGGCGGTGCTGGTCATCGCCTGCCCCTGCGCGCTGGGCCTGGCCACGCCCGCGGCCATCATGGCCGGCACCGGGGTGGCGGCGCGGCACGGCATCCTCATCAAAGACGCCGAAGCCCTGGAGCTGGCGCACCGGGTGGACACGGTGGCCTTCGACAAGACCGGCACCCTGACCGTGGGCGAGCCGCGCCTGCTGCGGCTGGTGCCCGCCGACGGGGTGGACGACGCCGGCGCGCTGCAGGCCGCCGCCGCGCTGCAGGCGCAGAGCGAACACCCGCTGGCCCGGGCCGTGGTGCAGGCCGCAGCCCACGCGTCCACCGACGCCCAGACCGCCGAAGACGTGCAGGCGGTGCCCGGCCGCGGCACGCGCGGGCGGGTGCAGGGTGCCGCCCTGTACCTGGGCAGCCTGCGCTGGATGGACGAACTGGGGGTGGCGCTGGGGCCGCTGGCCGACGCCGCCCGCGACCTGCAGGCCGAGGGCGCGACCGTGTCGGCACTGGCCGTGGGGGCGGGCCAGGACACGGCGGACGGCGTGGGCCCGGTCCGCCCGCTGGCGCTGCTGGCCTTTGCCGACGAGGCCAAACCCGGTGCCGCCGAGGCCGTGGCCGGCCTGCGCGCGCGCGGCCTGCGGCTGGTGATGATTTCCGGCGACAACCGCGGCGCCGCCGAGGCCATGGCCCGCCGCCTGGGCCTGCGGCCCGAGGCCGGCGAGGTGCTGGCCGAGGTGTTGCCCGGCGACAAGGCCGCGCATGTGGCCGGACTCAAAGCCGGCGGCCACCGCGTGGCCATGGTGGGCGACGGCGTGAACGACGCCCCGGCGCTGGCCGCCGCCGACGTGGGCCTGGCCATGGGCCACGCCCGCGGCGGCTCCGACGTGGCCATGCACGCGGCCGGCATCACCCTGATGCGGGGCGACCCGCGCCTGGTCGCCGCCGCGCTGGACATTTCGCGCCGCACCGTGGGCAAGATCCGGCAGAACCTGTTCTGGGCCTTTGCCTACAACGTGGCCGGCATCCCGTTGGCGGCGCTGGGCTACCTGAACCCGGTGGTGGCCGGCGCGGCCATGGCGCTGAGTTCGGTGAGCGTGGTCACCAACGCCCTGCTGTTGCAGCGCTGGCGACCGGGGCAAGGGTCGGTCCCGCCACGCTGAAGCGCGCGCCCGGCCGCCTTGACCTGCGTCAACACCGCTCCGCCCGCGGGCTGCCATGCTTCCAGAATTGAAGGAGGATTCCCCATGGCCATCCCCGCATCCCTGCGCACCATCCGCGACGAACACATGGCGCTGGCCGCCATGCTGCGCTCCCTGCAACAGCTGGTGCGGCAAGCCCCGGTCGAGCCGGACGAACGGTTTTTCGACACGGTGCAGGCCATGCTGTTCTACATCGACGAATTCCCGGAGCGGCTGCACCACCCCAAGGAGTCGAACCTGCTGTTCCCGCGCGTGGCGCGGGCGGCGCCCGAGGCCATGGCCGCCATCGAGCGGCTGGAGCAGGACCACATCCAGGGCGAAGTGGCGGTGCGGGCCCTGCAGCACCAGCTGCTGGCGTGGAAGTTCCTGGGCGCGGCCAGGCGCCAGTCGTTTGTGCAGGCGCTGGACCGCTACGTCGGTTTTTACCTGGAGCACATGCGCACCGAGGAAACCGAGATCCTGCCGGTGGCCGAGCGCTGCCTGGGTGCGGCCGACTGGGCCGCGCTGGACGAAGCGTTTGCCGCCAACCAGGATCCGTTGACGCGCCAGCACGCGCCGGCGCCCCTGTACGAGCGGCTGTTCCAGCGCATCCTGCACGACGCCCCGGCGCCCATCGGCCTGGGTGGCTGAGCCGAGGCCGCCTCAGGGCAGGGTGGCCAGCAGTTCGTCGAAGGCCTGCAGCAGCTGCGCCACCTGGCCTGCGGTGGTGGCCGGGGCGCACAACATCATGCTGTGGAAGGGGGTGAGCAACACCCCCCGGTTCAGCATGAACAGGTGGGTGCAGGCCTCCAGCGCCGGCTGGCCGAGGTCGCGCACGTCCTGCGCGTGGCGTGGCGTGTGGGGCATGAACTGCAGTTCCAGTCGGGCGCCCAGGCGGGTGACGGTCCAGGGCCGGCCCGCCGCCTGGATGCGCCGCAGCAGCCCCTGCTCCAGTTGTTCGGCCCGCGCCAGCATGGGGGCGTAGGCCGCTTCGGTGTGCAGGTGGTTCAGGGCGGCGTGCAGGGCGGCCAGGGTCAGCGGGTTGGCGCTCAGGGTGGTGCCGATGCCGCTGTGGCCTTCGGGCGCACCGTCCTTGGCGGCGCGCATGCGCTCGGCCAGTGCCCCGGTGAAGCCGTACACCGCGCAGGGCAGGCCGCCGGCCACCGCCTTGCCCACCACCAGCACGTCGGGCCGCAGGCCGTGCTGGCGCGCGTGGCCGCCGGGGCCGCAGGACAGGGTGTGGGTTTCGTCCAGCACCAGCAGGGTGCCGTGGCGTTGGCACAGGGCCTGGGCCGCGGCCCAGAAGCCGGGTGCGGGCGGCACCAGCCCGAAGTTGGTCAGCGCCGGTTCGGCCAGCAGCGCGGCCACGTCGCCAGGCGCCAGCGCTGCCTCCAGCGCGGCCAGGTCGTTGAACGGCACCACCCGGGTGTGGGCCGCGTGGTTGTGCACCTGCCCCAGCACCGACGGGCGCGGCACGGTCTGGCCGGTCGCGGGGTCGCGGTCCACCAGGGTGTCGTCCACCGCGCCGTGGTAGCAGCCGTCGAACACCAGCACCTGGGGCCGCCGCGTCACGGCGCGCGCCCAGCGCAGCACGAAGCGGTTGGCGTCGCTGGCCGTCAGGGCCAGCTGCCAGCAGGGCAGGCCGAAGCGTTGCGCCAGCCGTTCGCCCACGTCTGCCGCCTCGGTGCTGGGCAGCATGCAGGTCAGGCCGCGCGCGGCCTGGTGGGCAATGGCTTCGGCCACCGGGGGCGGGCTGTGGCCGAACATGGCGCCGGTGTCGCCCAGGCAGAAGTCGGTGTGGCGCAGGCCGTCGGCGCATTCCAGGGTCACGCCCTGCGCCTGGCGCACGAACAGGGTGGCGGGGCTGGGCCAGTCGCGCATCCAGTGCAGTGGCACGCCGAACAGGAAGTGCGCCTGTGCCCGCTGCGACAGGGCCAGCGAGCGCGGGTGGGCATCGATGAAACGCTGGCGTTCGGCCGCGAACAGCGGCGCCAGCCGGGGAGGCATCACGGGGGTGTCGCTCATGGGGCCACAGCTTACGGCGGGGCGGGCGCAGAATGCGGAACCATGTCTACACCGTTTGATGGGTCCGCTGGGGGGCCTTCCACCGAATTGCCGGGGTTGGCCTGGCGGCTGGCCTTGGTGCTGTCGCTGGGGGCGGCCGTGTCGCTGGGAGTGACGCGTTTTGCCTACGGCCTGCTGTTGCCGCCCATGCGCGCCGACCTGGGCTGGAGCTACACCCTGGCCGGCGCCATGAACACCTTCAACGCCCTGGGTTACCTGCTGGGCGCCCTGGCCACGCCGTGGCTGATGCGGCGCTTGGGGCCCGAACGGCTGTTGCTGTGGGGCGCGGCGCTGGCCAGCGGGTTCATGGCCGGCAGCGGCTTTTTTGTGGACGCGGCGCCCTTGCTGGCGCAACGGCTGCTGGCCGGTCTGGCCAGTGCCTGGGTGTTCATCGCCGGGGGCTTGCTGGCGGCGCGGCTGGGCGCGCATTGGCCGCTGCGCAGCGGGTTGTTGCTGGGGCTGTACTACGGCGGCACCGGCTGGGGCATCGTGGCTTCGGCCGTGACCGTGCCCTGGGTGCTGCAGGCACTGGCCGATCGGCCGCACGCCTGGGCCTGGGCCTGGTGGGCCCTGGCCGGCCTGTGCGCGCTGGCCACCGGGGCGCTGGCCTGGGTGGCGGGTGCCCTGCGCCGGCACGACCGCGGGGCCAGTGCCAGCACCGCCACGGCCGCCTCTGCCCCCGCCGCGCCGGCCCCGGTGTCGCTGTGGCGCTTCACCCCGGCGCTGGCGGGCTACACCCTGTTCGGGGTGGGCTACATCGGTTACATGACCTTCGTCATCGCGCTGCTGCGCGACCAGGGGCACGGCAGCGGCGCCGTCACTTTTTTCTACAGCCTGCTGGGGCTGGCGGTGGTGGCGTCGTCGCGCATCTGGGCCGGCCTGCTGGACCGCTACAAAAACGGCCAACCCCTGGCGCGGCTCAACGCCCTGCTCGGGCTGGCCACGGTGCTGCCGGCGCTGACCTCGGCCTGGCCGGTGCTGCTGGCTTCGGGCGCACTGTTCGGCGGCGTGTTCCTGTCGGTCGTGGCGTCCACCACGGCGCTGGTGCGGCACAACCTGCCGCCGGTGCGCTGGGCCGCAGGCATCAGCGCCTTCACCACCGTGTTCGCGGCCGGGCAGATCGTCGGGCCCACGGTGGTCGGCTTCATTGCCGACGGGCCGGGCGGCCTGGCGCGTGGCCTGGTGTTTTCGGCCGTGGCGCTGTGGCTGGGGGCGGCGCTGGCCTGGCGCCAGAAGGCGCTGGTTTGAACGGCCCTCTGCTGCGATTGGCCGGGCCCGACGGCGACCAAATGGCACCGGCGATGCGGTGATCCAAGGTTAACTTACAGGGCCATTCATCCGGTGGACCCCCATGCCGATCGCCCCCCTGTCCGTTCCATCGTTGCTGCGGTCCGACACCCAGCTCAACCGGCACAGCTACTACGAAGCCAGTGTCGCGCGCGGCGCGGCGCAGCCGCCGCTGCAGGGCGATGCCCAGGCCGACGTGCTGGTGGTGGGTGGCGGTTTTGCCGGCCTGAGCGCCGCGCTCGAGCTGGCCGACCGGGGGTTCCGGGTGCTGCTGCTGGAGGCAGACCGCGTCTGCAGCGGCGCCAGCGGCCGCAACGGGGGCCAGGCCATCGTCGGTTACGCCTCGGGCCAGGGGCCGTTCGAGCAGCAACTGGGCCGCGCCGACGCCCGCCGCGCGTGGGACCTGTCGCTGCAGGCGCTGGACCTGATCGACCGGCGCATCGACCGTTTCGGCATTGCTTGCGACGCGGTCAAGGGCTACCTGTACGTGGCCGACTCGCCCGGCAAGGCGCGCGCGCTGCTGGCCGACCTGGAAGCCCAGGCGCGGGACTACGGCCTGGCGTGCGAGCTGGCCACCGGCGCCGAGGTGCAGCGCCACATCGGCTCCGCGCGCTACCATGCGGCCGGCTACGAGCGCCTGTCGGGCCACCTGCACCCGCTCAAGTACGGGCTGGGGCTGGCGCGGGCGGCCCAGGGCCTGGGCGTGATCCTGCACGAGCACACCCCGGTGCGCGCCCTGGCACAGACCGGTGCGGGGGTGGTGGCGCACACGCCGCAGGGCACGGTGCGCGCCCGTTACGCCGTGGTGGCCGGCAACTGCAGCTTGCCCGAACACGGGCCCGGCGTGCTGCCCCAGATCCACCCGCGCACCATGCCGGTGGGCACCTACATCATCGGCACGGCACCGCTGGCGCCCGAACTCTGCCAGCGGCTCATCGCCCGCAACGCCGCGGTGTGCGACAACAACTTCGTGCTCGACTACTTCCGTTTCAGCGCCGACCACCGGCTGCTGTTCGGTGGCCGCGTCAGCTACACCACCCGCACGCCGCCGCGCCTGGCGCAGGTCATGCGCCAGCGCATGGTGGCCATCTTCCCGGAACTGGCCGCGGTGCCGGTGGAGTTCGTGTGGGGCGGGTTTGTGGACATCAGCATGAACCGCGCGCCGGACTTTGGCCGCGTCGGACCGCACATGTACTACCTGCAGGGTTTCAGCGGCCACGGCGTGGCCCTGACCGGGCTGGCGGGCCAGTTGGTGGCCGAGGCCATCCAGGGCCAGGCCGAACGTTTCGACGTGTTCGCCCGCCTGCGGCACCGGCCCTTTCCCGGCGGGCC
>NZ_JAAQQT010000603.1:0-18889 GCF_011742065.1 Aquabacterium sp. A08 | reverse complement strand
TCGCCGATCATGATGTCGATCTGGTAGTCCTCCAGCGCGGGGTAGAGGATTTCCTCCACCACGGGCGACAGCCGGTGGATCTCGTCGATGAACAGGACGTCGTTGGGCTCCAGATTGGTCAGCAGGGCGGCCAGGTCTTTGGGCTTTTCCAGCACCGGACCGCTGGTTTGGCGCAAATTGACGCCCAATTCGTGCGCGATGATGTGCGACAGCGTGGTTTTGCCCAAGCCCGGCGGGCCGAACAGCAGCACGTGGTCCAGCGCTTCCTGGCGCTTTTTGGCCGCGCCGATGAAGATTTCCAGTTGCTCGCGCACCTTGGCCTGGCCCACGTACTCGGTCAGGCCCTTGGGCCGCAGGGCGCGCTCCAGCGCCTCCTCGCGGCTGCTTTCGGGCACAGCGGACACCATGCGCTTGGGCGCGGGGGCAAAGTCGTCGGTTTCGATCGCCATGCCAGTCCCTTATTTGGCCAGCGCCTTCAGCGCCAGCTTGATGCCTTCGCTCACGCCCACCTCGGCCGGCAGCGCTTTCAACGCCGCCGCAGCCTCCTTGTCGTTATAGCCCAACGCCAGCAACGCCTGCTGGATGTCGTTGTGGGCATCGCTGTGCGCCGCGCCGCCCACCGGCCCCAGATCGGCGCCGATCTTGCCTTTGAGCTCCAGCAACAAGCGCTCGGCCGTCTTTTTGCCGATGCCCGGCACCTTCACCAGCCGCCCCACTTCCTGCGCGGTGATGGCCTGCGCCAAGTCCTGCACGCTCAGTCCGGACAACACGCTCAGCGCCATGCGCGGCCCCACGCCGGTGATCTTGATCAATTGCCGAAAGGCCTCACGTTCAGACGGCGTGGCAAAGCCGTAGAGGATCTGCGCGTCCTCGCGCACCACAAAATGCGTCAGCAGCGCCACCTTCTCGCCACTGGCCGGCAGGTTGTAAAAGGTGCTCATGGGCACATCCACCTCGTAGCCCACGCCGTGGCAGTCGATCAGGATTTGCGGGGGGTTCTTTTCCAGCAGCGTGCCGGTCAACTTGCCTATCATTGGAAGATTCCTTTTTTCGGATTATCGGTTTGATTCTTCGCCACACCTTCTCCCCGCCCGACAACGTGCGCATGGCGCACCTGTGCGGCCCCATGGACGCGCACATCCGCACCGTCGAGGCGGCGCTGCAGGTCAAGGTGGCGCACCGCTTCGAGCAATTTCGCGTCGAAGGCCCCAAGGCCAAGGCCGAACAGGCGATGGAGGTGCTGCAGGCGCTGTACGAGATGGCGCGCAGCCCCATCCCGCCCGAACAGGTGCAGTTGATGCTCAGCGGCGACACCGCCCTGCCCGACGCCGGCGTGGATGCGGTGGTGGTGCAGACCCGCCGCGGCGAGGTGCAGGGCCGCACCGCCAACCAGCAGCGCTACCTGGCCAACATGGCCACGCACGACATCACCTTCGGCATCGGGCCCGCAGGCACCGGCAAAACCTACCTGGCCGTGGCCTGTGCCGTGGACGCGCTGGAACGCAGTGCGGTGCAGCGCATCGTGCTCACCCGCCCGGCGGTGGAAGCTGGCGAACGCCTGGGCTTTTTGCCCGGCGACCTGGCGCAGAAGGTGGACCCCTACCTGCGCCCGCTGTACGACGCGCTGAACGACCTGATGGGCTACGAGAAAGTGCAAAAGGCCTTCGAGCGCCAGCAGATCGAGATCGCGCCGCTGGCCTTCATGCGCGGGCGCACGCTCAACCACGCCTTCGTCATCCTCGACGAAGCGCAGAACACCACGCCCGAGCAGATGAAGATGTTCCTCACCCGCGTCGGCTTCGGCAGCAAGGCGGTGGTCACCGGCGACATCAGCCAGATCGACCTGCCGCGCACGCAGCTCAGCGGCCTGATCGATGCCGAACGGGTGCTCAAACGCGTCAAGGGCATCGCCTTCAACCGCCTCACCAGCGCCGACGTGGTGCGCCACCCGCTGGTGGCTCGCATCGTGGACGCCTACGACAAAAACGGTCCGAAAGACTAGGGATGCGCAAGCCCCCACGCCCATTTCATTCGCTGCCCCCCAAGGGCGATTCAGCCTCCTTGAGGCGGCTCCACGGAAGCTGACATGGCCCTGCCCCCACTCACCCTGTCCCTGCAATTCGGCCGCTTCGACGGCGTGGCCGAGCACCGCGCCGCCCTGCCCCGCCACAAGGTGGAGCGCTGGCTGCGCCACGCGCTCGACGCCGACGGTGAAATCACCGTGCGCATCGTGGACGCCGAAGAAGGCCAGGCCCTGAACCGCGACTACCGCCAGAAGGACTACGCCACCAACGTGCTGACCTTCGACTACGCCACCGACCCGGTGGTGATGGCCGACCTGGTGCTGTGCGCGCCGGTGGTGGCCCGCGAAGCCGCCGAACAAGGCAAGACCCTGCAGCAACACTACGCCCACCTGCTGGTGCACGGCACGCTGCACGCCCAGGGCTGGGACCACGAAACCAGCGAGGCCGATGCGGAAGAAATGGAAGCCCGCGAAATCGAGATCCTGGCCGGGCTGGGGCTGCCCAACCCCTACTGAGCGCGGCAGCCGACACACCGGCTGCCGGCCCCGGTCAGCTCACAGCAGGCGCACCTTCACGCTGCGCCCCTTGATGCGGCCGGCCGACAGCCGGGCCTCGGCCTGCCGCGCAATGCCCCGCTCCACCGCCACGTAGGTGGAAAACTCGTTGACGTTGATCTTGCCGATCTGCTCCTTGGCGAAGCCAGCCTCGCCGGTCAGCGCGCCCAGCACGTCGCCGGCGCGGATTTTTTCCTTGCGCCCGCCCACGATCTGCAGCGTGGCCATGGGTGCGCGCAACGGTTCGCGGCTGGCGGCGGTCAGCTCGGCCAGCGGGGTCCAGCGGGTTTCGCGGCCCTGCAACTGCTCGATGCGGCCCACGCTGCCCATCTCGTCCAGGCTGGCCAGGGTCACGGCCAGGCCCTCGGCGTCGCCGCGCCCGGTGCGCCCGATGCGGTGCACGTGCACCTCGGGGTCGGGCGTCACGTCCACGTTGACCACGCAGCCCAGTTGCGCGATGTCGATGCCGCGCGCGGCCACGTCGGTGGCCACCAGCACCGAACAGCTGCGGTTGGCGAACTGCACCAGCACCTGGTCGCGCTCGCGCTGCTCCAGCTCGCCGTACAGCGCCAGCGCGCTGAAGCCCTGGGCCTGCAACACCGCCACCAGGTCGCGGCACTGCTGCTTGGTGTTGCAGAACGCCAGCGTCGATTCCGGCCGGAAGTGGTTGAGTACCTGCGACACCGCGTGCAGGCGCTCGCCCTCGCCCACCTCCACCCACACCTGGCGGATCTTGCCCGCGTCGTGTTGGGCCCGAACCTTCACCGTCTGCGGCTGGCGCATGAACTGCGCCGCCAACTGGGCAATGCCGTCGGGGTAGGTGGCGGAAAACAGCAGGGTCTGGCGCTGCGCCGGGCAGCGGCGCACCACTTTGGCGATGTCGTCGAAAAAGCCCATGTCCAGCATGCGGTCGGCCTCGTCCAGCACCAGGGTGCGCACCGCGTCCAGGCTCAGGCTGCCGCGCTCCAGGTGGTCCAGGATGCGCCCGGGCGTGCCCACCACCACGTGGGTGCCGTGTTCCAGGCTCAGGGTCTGGCCGCGCAGGGCCACGCCGCCGCACAGCGTGACCACCTTGAGGTTGCCCACCGCCCGCGCCAGTTTGCGGATCTCGGCGGTCACCTGGTCGGCCAGTTCGCGCGTGGGGCACAGCACCAGCGCCTGCGCCTGCCACTGGGCCGGGTCCAGCTTTTCGACCAAGGGCAGGCCAAAGGCCACGGTTTTGCCGCTGCCGGTGCTGGCCTGGGCGATCAGGTCCTGCCCGGCCAAGGCCAAAGGCAGGCTGGCCGCCTGGATGGCGGTCATGGCGGTGTAGCCCAGTTGGGTCAGGTTGTCGAGCGTGGCCGGTGTTAGGGGCAGCGCGGTGAAGGCGGCCCCGGCCGCGGCTTGTGCAGATGCGTTCATCGGGCGATTATCCGCCCGATGCCTCCGGTGCCCGCTGGGCGTAGGCGCGGATGGCGGGCAGGGATTGCAGGTAGTGGTAGGCGGTCTGCGCCTCGGGGTAGCGGTGTTCGGCGCCCACGGGGCAGGCGTTGCGCGCCAGGCAACGGTCCTGACAGCCCGAGTCCGCTTGCAAGCGGTGGCTCAGGCAGGCCTGCAAGCGCCACGGGCCGGTGGCCTCGCTGGCCAGGGCACCAGCCGGGCAGGCGCGCACACAGGGCTGGTCGACACAAGCCAAGCAAGGCGACTCCAGCTCCCGTTTCGGCGTCAGCGGAAAGGCCGTGTCGGTCAGCAGCACCGCGCGGTAGGCGAACCAGCTGCCCCACTCGGCGTCCACCCCCACCCAGAAGGGCGACGGCCGGTGCCAGCCGGCCAGGGCACCCAAGGCCTGCAGCCCCACCGGGTGCGGGCCGGGAAAGACCTGGCGCCAGGCGTGACCGGCCAGCGTGCCGTCCATCCAGGCCTTCACACACTCGCCCACGAAGGTGTCCACCGGGTCGCTGCCGTGCAGGCCGCGGCGTTGCAAAGCGGCCCAAAAATCGCGCCCGCGGTGACCGATCAGGATGAGCTGGGTGAAGCGCCCACGCTCGGCCTCGTTCAGGCCCAGGGTGGCCTGCACGCTGGCGGGCAAACGGTGCAGGTCGAACACCGCGTGCAGGTGCAGGCCCTGGGCAGACAAGGGGGCAAACACATCGGCAATCCCGGCCTGTGGCACCGTGGTCGATGCGCCGATATCGGCGGCAGAGGGGGCGTGCATGGTGGGGATGGGTTGGCGCTCAGGCGCCCATTTGCAGGGGGATCGTCACCGGCCCGTCGTTGACCAGATGCACCTGCATGTCGGCCGCGAACCGGCCGGTCTGCACCAGCGGGTGCACCGCCCGCGCCTGGGCCACAAAGTGTTCGTACAGCCGGCGCCCTTCGTCGGGCGCAGCCGCGCCAGTGAAACTGGGCCGGTTGCCCCCGGTCACGTCGGCGGCCAGGGTGAACTGGCTCACCACCAGCAGCCCCCCGCCCACGTCCTGCACGCTGCGGTTCATCTTGCCGGCCTCGTCGCTGAAGATGCGCAGCTTGAGGAGCTTCGCCAGCAGCTTGTCGGCCACCGCGTCGCTGTCGCCGCGCTCGGCGCACAGCAGCACCAGCAGGCCAGGGCCGATCTGCCCCACCACCGCGCCGTCCACCACCACCCGCGCTTCGCGCACGCGCTGCAACACGGCTTTCATGGCGGGCCCTCCTGGCCGTGGAAATGGGCCTCCACCCCGTCGGGCAGCAGCTCAATGGTGGCACGCAGCCCCTCCACCGCCTGCATCAGGGCGCGCTCCACCTCGCCACGCAGCTCGGCGGCGTGCGCCAGCGTCCAGTCCGGGGGCAGGTGCATGTGCACGTCCAGGTAGCAGCGCTGGGCGGCCTGGCGGGTGTGCAGGTGGTCGAAGCGCACCGAGCCGTCGGGGCGCGCGAAGCGGTCCAGCACCGCCTGCAGCCGCGCCAGTTGTTCGGGGGGCACAGCCTCGTCCATCAGGCCCTGCGCCGAGCGCCAGATCAGGTGCACCCCTTCTTTCAGGATGTTCAGGGCCACACCGATGGCGACTGCGGCGTCCAGCCACAACCACCCGGTCAGCACGGCCAGGCCCAGGCCCAGCACCACGCCGGCCGAGGTCCAGACATCCGTCACCAGGTGGCGGGCATCGGCCTCCAGGGCGATGGAGCGGTGGACGCGGGCGGCCTGGAACATGACCCACGCCAGCAAACCGTTGAGGGCCGAACTGGCCACGGACAAGGCCAGGCCCCAGTCCATCTGCTGCAGCGGTTGCGGGGCCAGCAAGCGGCCCGATGCCGCCCACACGATGCCCAGCGCTGCGGCAATGATCAGGATGCCCTCGAACCCCGACGAAAAATACTCGGCCTTGTGGTGGCCGTAGGGGTGGTCGTCGTCGGCCGGGCGGGCCGCCACGGTCACCATCACCAGACCGAACACCGCACTGGCCAGGTTGACCAGCGACTCCATCGCGTCCGACAACAAACCGACCGAACCGGTCAGGTGCCAGGCCAGGGTTTTGAGGGCGATGGTGAGCAACGCCACCCCCACCGAAGCGATCAGGAGCCGCTGGGGCGTGAGGTGCTGCAGCGCGTTCGGTGGCATGGGGCGGGTCTGGGGCCTCAGGCCAGCGTGACGCGCGCGAACTTGCGTTTGCCCACCTGCACCACATAGGTGCCGGCGTCCAGCTTCAGGCCACGGTCACTCACCACGCCACCGTCCACGCGCACGCCGCCGCCGTCGATCAGGCGGTTGGCCTCGCTGGTGGACGGTGCCAGGTTGGCCTGCTTGAGCAAGGCCCCGATGCCCAGCGGTGCGCCGCTCAGGCTCACCTCGGGGATCTCGTCGGGCACGCCGCCCTTGCTGCGGTTGATGAAGTCCTGCTCGGCCGCATCGGCCGCCGCCGCGCTGTGGAAGCGCGCCGTGATCTCCTTGGCCAGCGCCACCTTGGCGTCCTTGGGGTTGGCGCCCTGGGCAATCGCCTGCTTCAAGGCGTCGATCTCGGCCAGCGACTGGAAGCTCAGCAGCGTGTACCAGTCCCACATCAGCGTGTCGCTGATCGACAGCACCTTGGCGAACATGGTGTTCGCGTCCTCGGTGATGCCGATGTAGTTGTTCTTGGACTTGGACATCTTGTCCACGCCGTCCAGCCCCACCAGCAGCGGCATGGTCAGGATGCACTGCGGCTCCTGGCCGTACTCGGCCTGCAGGTGACGACCCATCAGCAGGTTGAACTTCTGGTCGGTGCCGCCCAACTCCAGGTCGGCCTTCAGCGCCACCGAGTCGTAGCCCTGCATCAGCGGGTACAGGAACTCGTGCACGCTGATCGAGGTGCCGGCGGTGAAACGCTGGTGGAAGTCGTTGCGCTCCATCATGCGCGCCACCGTGTACTTGGCCGCCAGCTGGATCATGCCCATGCTGCCCAGTGGCAGGCACCACTCGCTGTTGTAGCGGATCTCGGTCTTGGCCGGGTCCAGCACCAGGCTGGCCTGCTTGTAGTAGGTCTCGGCGTTGGCCTTGATCTGCTCAGGCGTCAGCGGTGGGCGGGTGCTGTTGCGGCCCGACGGGTCGCCGATCAGGCTGGTGAAGTCGCCAATCAGAAAGATGACCTGGTGCCCCAGGTCCTGCAGCTGGCGCATCTTGTTGAGCACCACCGTGTGGCCGATGTGGATGTCGGGCGCGGTCGGGTCCAGCCCCAGCTTGATGCGCAAAGGTTGGCCGCTGGCCTCGCTTTTTTGCAGCTTCTTGACCCAATCGGCCTCGGGGATCAGCTCCTCGCAACCGCGCCGGGTCACGGCCAGGGCGTGTTGCACCGCTTCGGACAGCGGCACGGTGGACGGAGCGGGTTCGGCGGCTTGGTGATCGTTCATAAGGGTTATTCCAGATGCGTCAAGGGGCGCAGCCGGTACAATACTTGTTGGTTTAGACGTGGATTCTAGTTGGCCTGCTTCTTGCTGCCACAGCCCCTGTCAACACAACGGCCGGCTTCCCGCCGTTGCCCCACCGAATGTAACCCCTTGCCGGTGCCCGCGCTGCCCCAGCGTGTCGCCGGCCTTTTGTGCCCGACACCTGCATGAACGAATTGGCCCAACGCATCAAGCTCGCACTGCAGCGCCACCCCAAGCGCTTCATGGGTGGCCTCGGCGCTTTGCTGCTGGGCACGGGTGTCACCGCCTTTGGCATTGCACCGATCGACGACAACCTGGACCTGCTGCCCGTGCGGCAGCTGGTGGAGCCGGTGCAGCCGGCGGCCCTGGTGCCTCAGGACGCCTTGTCCGCCCCGGTGCCTTTCGTCCTGTTCCGCAGCGACGTCACCCGCCGCGACGACAGCGCCGTCAGCCTGCTGCAGCGCCTGGGCGTGAGCGACGCCGAATCCAGCGCCTTCCTGCGGCGCGACGCCGCTGCGCAAGCCCTGTTCCAGGGCCCGGCCGGCAAACTGGTCATGGCCGAAACCGACGAGGCCCAGCGCCTGGTCCGCCTGACGGCACGCTGGCTGCCCAGCGACAACAGCGACACCTACCGCCGTCTGGTGGTGGAGCGCACCGTTGCGGGGCTGGTCGCCCGCGTCGAAGCGGCCGAATTCACCACGGCGGTGCGCCTGAGCAGCGGCACCATCCGCAGCTCGCTGTTTGCCGCCACCGACGCGGCCCGCCTGCCCGACGGCGTGGCCACGCAACTGGCCGACCTGTTCTCGGGCGAGATCGATTTCCGCCGCGACCTGCGCGCCGGTGACACCTTCAGCGTGGTGTACGAGGCCCTGGAAGCCGACGGCGAGGTGCTGAAGTACGGCCGCCTGCTCAGCGCCGAATTCGTCAACCAAGGCAAATCCCACCAGATGCTGTGGTTCGAAGAGCCCGGTCAGAAGGGTGCCTACTACACCTTTGAAGGCCAGAGCCTGCGCCGCGCCTTCCTCGCTTCGCCACTGGCTTTCTCGCGCGTCAGCAGCGGCTACGGCATGCGCTTCCACCCGATTTCGGGTGGACGCAAGGCCCACTTGGGGGTCGACTACGCCGCCCCCACCGGCACCCCGGTGCGCACCGTGGCCGACGGCGTGGTCGAATTCGCCGGCTGGCAGCGCGGCTACGGCAACGTGGTTTACATCCAGCACCGCCAGAACAAGACCACCGTGTATGCCCACCTGCACCGCATCGACGTGCGCAAGGGCCAGAAGGTCAGCCAGAGCGATCTGATCGGTCTGGTCGGCTCCACCGGCGCCTCCACCGGCCCCCACCTGCACTTCGAGTTCAAGGTCGGTGGCCAGCACCAGGACCCGCTGAACATCGCGCGCAGCAGCGAAGGCCAGCCCATCGCGGCCGGTTCGCGCAAGGCCTTTGCCGAAGTCGCGGGCGCGATGCGCCTGAAACTCGCGTCGGCGGCCACCGTGGTCCAGGCCAGCGCCGACTGACCCCCTCCGCGCCCATGCGCGAGCACTGCATCGGCCTGATGTCGGGCACCTCGCTCGACGGGGTGGATGGCGTGCTGATGGCCTTCGAGGCCGATCGCGCCCAGCCACTGGTCGCGGCCCATGCCCCCATGCCGCCCGAGCTGCGCGCCGCCTTTCTGGCGCTGAACCAGAGCGGACCCGATGAGCTGCACCGTGGCCAGGTGGCCGCGCACCAACTCGTGCACTTGTACGCGGGCGTGGTCCACGACCTGCTGACACGCAGCGGCCTGTCCAGGCGCGACGTGCGCGCCATCGGCGCCCACGGCCAGACGGTGCGGCATGCACCGCCGGGGCCCCAGCAAACCACGCCCTACACCCTGCAACTCAACCAGCCCGCGCTGTTGGCCGAACTCACCGGCATCGCCGTGGTGGCGGACTTTCGCAGCCGCGACCTCGCGGCCGGCGGCCAAGGGGCGCCGCTCGTGCCCGCTTTCCACCGCGAAGTGTTCGGCCGCGCCGGCACCTCGGTCGCGGTGGCCAACATCGGCGGCGTGGCCAACCTCACCGCCCTGCCGGCCGACGGTCGGGTGCTGGGCCTGGACACCGGCCCGGGCAACGCCTTGATGGACGAATGGTGCCAGCGCCACACCGGCCAGTGGTACGACGACGCGGGCCGCTGGGCGGACAGCGGTCAGGTCCACCGCGGACTGCTGAAAAGCCTGCTGGACGAGCCGTATTTCCAGGCCCGAGGCCGCAAAAGCACGGGCCGCGACCTGTTCAACACCGCGTGGCTGGAACAGCACCTGGCGCAGCACCCGCCGCTGCCGGCGGCCGACGTGCAAGCCACCCTGCTGGAACTGACCGCCCACAGCCTGGTCATGGGCATGGAAGGGCTGGATTGGGGCCCCACACCGCCCGAGACGCTGCTGGTTTGCGGAGGGGGGGCCCGAAACACGGTACTGATGCAACGCCTGGCGCAACACCTGCCGGGCTTACGGGTGTCCCGTACCGATGCCGTGGGCTGGCCCGTGGACCAGGTAGAGGCCGCGGCGTTTGCTTGGCTGGCCCACCGCTGCCTGCAGGGCCTGCCGGGCAACGAGCCGCAGGTCACCGGCGCCGCCGGCCCCCGGGTGCTGGGGGCGGTGTACCCAGCCTGACGCAAAACCGCCGACCGGGTCGCCTCAGGGCGTCAGACGCTGAAGCTGGAACCGCAGCCGCAGGTGGTGGTGGCGTTCGGGTTCTTGATCACGAATTGCGCACCCTGCAGGTCTTCCTTGTAGTCGATCTCGGCGCCCACCAGGTACTGGTAGCTCATCGCGTCGATCAACAGCGACACGCCGTTTTTGCTCATCTCGGTGTCGTCCTCGTTCACCACCTCGTCGAAGGTGAAGCCGTACTGGAAGCCCGAGCAACCGCCGCCCTGCACGAAGACGCGCAGCTTGAGGTCGGGGTTGCCTTCCTCGGCAATCAGGTCGGCCACCTTGGCCGCGGCGCTGTCGGTGAAGACCAGCGGAGCAGGCATTTCGGTGTCGACGTGTTCGGCAAGAGCGCTCATGGTGCAAATTCCACTCAGATACAGATGGGCCAAATACTATAGCAAAAGGGTCAGGCATTGAAGCCGGCGGCCATTCCCAGCACCCCCGTCAGGGTTTTTGGGGCGCCCGCTGGCGGCCTGGCCACAAAAAAGCCGCCCTGGCACGAACCAGCGCGGCTTTTGAACCACCCACCACGGGGCACAGGCCCTGTGGCGGGCGCAGGTCCCGGCGAATCAACGCTTGGAGAACTGCTTGCGGCGGCGTGCGGAACGCAGACCGACCTTTTTACGTTCGACTTCGCGGGCGTCGCGGGTCACGTAACCGGCGGCGCTCAGGGCGGGCTTGAGGGCCGCGTCGTAGTCGATCAGGGCGCGGGTGATGCCGTGACGCACCGCACCGGCCTGGCCGGATTCGCCACCACCGTGGACGTTGACCTGGATGTCGAAGGACTCGACGTTCTCGGTCAGCACCAGCGGCTGTTTGGCAATCATGATCGAGGTCTGACGGCCGAAGAACTGCTCGATGTCCTTGCCGTTCACCGTGATCTTGCCGGAGCCTTTTTTCAGAAACACGCGGGCGACGCTGGATTTGCGACGGCCGGTGCCATTGTTCCAATCACCAATCATGGCGGCTCCTTAGATGTCCAACACTTGGGGTTGCTGGGCAGTGTGCGGGTGCTCAGCACCGCCGTACACCTTGAGCTTCTTGATCATGGCGTAGCCCAGGGGACCCTTGGGCAGCATGCCTTTGACGGCCTTTTCCAGCGCGCGGCCGGGGTGCTTGGCCTGCAGGTCGCGGAAGTTGGTGCCGTAGATACCGCCGGGGAAGCCCGAGTGACGGTAGTACATCTTGTCCAGGGCCTTGGTGCCCGTGACTTTCAGTTTGGCTGCGTTGACGATGACGATGAAGTCGCCGGTGTCGACGTGAGGGGTGTAAATGGCCTTGTGCTTGCCGCGCAGACGGCGTGCCACTTCGCTGGCGACACGTCCGAGCACCTTATCGGTGGCGTCAATCACAAACCACTCATGCACCACCTCAGCGGGCTTGGCGCTGACGGTTGCTTTTTGCATGGTTTTTCTCTCTGAGAAAAGGTTTGGCGGGCCCTTTTCCACGGTCGGTGTTGCTCTGTTGGCAACCTCTTAGGTGGGGTTTGGCCCGTACAGGCCACTTCGCCGCGGAGCCCAAAAATCGCTGCGAAGCCTTCCATTATAAGACACCGTGAAGCGGTGCGCAAACCTCTGATGAACCGCCCGGTTTCGGTGCATCTGCCTACAATCCGGGTTTTCCCGAAATGCACCAGGTTGGACACCGCGGTGCGCCTTCACACGATCCCCCCACGCCCCATGTACCACCAACTCGCCTACATCGCCCTGGCCGCCGCCCTGTCGGTCGCCGCCTGCAGCAAAACCGAAGACACCGCCGCGCCGGCCAACCCCGGCGGCACCGCCCTGGTGGTGAAAATCGGCCACGTGGGCGCCACCAGCGGCGCGGTGGCGCACCTGGGTAAAGACAACGAAAACGGCGCGCGCATGGCGATCGAGGAACTGAACGCCGCCGGCGTGAAGATCGGCGAGCAGACCGCGCGCTTTGAACTGGTGGCCGAAGACGACGCCGCCGACCCCAAGCAAGGCACCGCGGCCGCCCAGAAACTGGCCGACGCCCAGGTGAACGGCGTGGTCGGCCACCTGACCTCGGGCACCACCCTGCCGGCCTCGCAGATTTACAACAGCGCGGGCATCCCGCAGATCACCCCCTCGTCCACCAACCCCAAGCTGACGCGCCAGGGCTACGCCGGCGCCTTCCGCCTGGTGGCCGACGACGTGCAGCAAGGCAGCGCCATGGGCCGCTACACGGTCGAGTCGCTGCAAGCCAAGACCGTGGCGGTCATCGACGACCGCACCGCCTACGGCCAGGGCCTGGCCGACGAGTTCGAAAAGGCCGCCACGGCGGCGGGCGCCCAGGTGGTGGCGCGCGAGTTCACCAATGAC
The DNA here is from genome assembly GCF_011742065.1 of Aquabacterium sp. A08. NCBI lineage: Bacteria > Pseudomonadati > Pseudomonadota > Betaproteobacteria > Burkholderiales > Sphaerotilaceae > Aquabacterium > Aquabacterium sp. A08. The sequence goes on along the minus strand of NZ_JAAQQT010000603.1, from coordinate 6,435 downwards.
AAGGCGACCGACTTCAACGCCATCCTGACCAGCATCAAGGCCAAAAAGCCGGACGCCATCTTCTTCGGCGGCATGGACGCGGTGGGCGGCCCGATGCTGCGCCAGATGCGCCAGCTGGGCATGCCGGCCAAGCTGGTGGGCGGCGACGGCCTGTGCACCGGCGAAATGATCCAGCTCGCGGCCGAGGCCCTGGGCGACGGCCAGGTGTACTGCGTCGAAGCCGGCGGCGTGGACGGCGACGAAGTGGCCCTGTCCGAGAAGTTCCGTGCCGACTACAAGGCCAAGTACAACCTGGAGGTGCAAGCCTACGCCCCCTACGCCTACGACGGCGTGAAGCTGCTGGCCCAGGCCATGGAAACCGCCGGATCGGCCGACCCGGCGCAATACCTGCCGGCGCTCAAGGCCATCCAGTACCAGGGCGCTTCCGGCAAGATCGCTTTCGACGCACAGGGCAACCGCCAGAACGCCGCCCTGACGCTGTACACCTTCAAGGCGGGACAGCGCGAACGCCTGGCCGTGATCCGCTGACCCAGAACCGGCCCGGGCGCTGCCCCGGGCCGTTGGGGTCATGGGGTACCATCCGCCCCATGTTCAGTTACCGTCACGCCTTCCACGCGGGCAACCACGCCGATGTGCTCAAGCACATGACGCAGGTGGCCCTGTTGCATTACCTCGGCCAGAAAGACACCGGCCTGACCGTGGTGGACACCCACGCCGGGGCCGGCGTGTACCGGCTGGACCAGGACCATGCCCGCACCTCCGGCGAATCGGACGCGGGCGTGTTCCGCCTGCAGGCCGCCGCGCGGCAGGCCCAAGCCCAGGGCGAAGGTGTGCCCGAGATGGCCCAGGCCTACCTGGCGCAGGTGCAGGCCTTCAACCCCGGCGCCCAGTGGCGCACCTACCCCGGCTCGCCCTGGATCAGCCAGGCGCTGCTGCGTCCGCAAGACAAACTCAAGCTGTTCGAGGTGCACCCCACCGACGCCAAGCTGCTCGACAAGCAGGTGGCCGAACTGGGCCGGGGCAAGCAGATCGAGGTGCTGCGGCGCAGCGGCTTCGAGGGCCTCAAAGGCCTGCTGCCGCCACCCACCCGGCGCGGCCTGGTGCTGATGGACCCGAGCTACGAACTCAAGACCGACTACCAGGCCGTGGTCGATTGCCTGGAGGACGCGCTCAAGCGCTTCCCCACCGGCACCTACGCGGTGTGGTACCCGGTCATCGCCCGGCCCGAGGCGCACGCCCTGGCGCGCAAGCTCAAGAGTTTGTCCACCCGCGCGGGCCGCGCCTGGGCCCAGGCGGAACTCAACGTGGGCCTGACGCCCACCGAGGGCACCAGCACCCAAGTGGCCCAAGGGCGTTCACACACCGCCATGCGCGCCAGCGGGATGCACGTCATCAACCCACCCTTCACCCTGGCCGCGCAATGGCGCGAGACCCTGCCCTGGGTCACCCAGGCCCTGAAAGAAGCGACCGGTTCCGGCTGGACCGTGGAACACGGCCAACCCTGAGCCCGGCCGCCCTCACGGCGGGTGGGCCGGCAGCGCCCACAGCTGCACCTCGGACACCCCGTGGCGCTGGATGCCCAGCGCCACCGCCGCGGCGTGGCTCAGGTCGACGATGCGGCGGGCCAGGTGCGGGCCTCGGTCGGTGACGCGCACCACCACCTCGCGCCCCGTGCGCAAACTGCGCACCACAATTTCGGTGCCGAAGGGCAAGGTGGGGTGGGCGGCGGTCAGGGCGTGCCGGTTGTAGCGCTCACCGCTGGCCGTGCGCCGGCCGTGGAAGCGCTGGTGGTAAAACGAGGCCAGCCCTTGCTGCAAGGGCTGGGGCGCCGGCTGCGGGCCGGCCTCAGCCTCAGCCTCAGCCTCAGGCAGAGCTTCAACGCCGACATCAACGTCTGCCACCGCGGCTTCGAGGCCCGGCGCCAGGACCAGGGCCGTGGCCTCGGGCAGGGCTTGAGCGGCTGCCGCCGCGGCCAGCCAACACACCCACCCCAGGGCCAGCCCAGACCCCACGCGGCCCATCCGCACGCTTCAGCCCAGGCCCAGGCGGTCGCAAATCGCCAGCGTGGCTTCGCTCTGGTTCATGGTGTAGAAGTGCAGGCCGGGCACGCCCGCGGTGCGCAGTTGGTCGCACAGGTCGGTCACCACGTCCAGGCCAAACGCCTTGATCGATTCGACGTCGTCGCCATACGCCTGCAGGCGCAGGCGGATCCAGCGCGGCACCTCGGCGCCGCAGCTGTCGGCGAAGCGCAGGATGCCGCTGGCGTTGATGATGGGCATGATGCCCGGCACCACCGGGATGTCGGCGCCCTTGGCGTAGGCGTCGTCCACAAAGCGGAAGTAGGCGTCGGTGTTGAAGAAGAACTGGGTGATGGCCGAGTTGGCCCCGGCGCGCACCTTGGCCACGTAGGCGTCCACGTCGGCCTCGGGCGACTTGGCCTGCGGGTGCATTTCGGGGTAGGCGGCCACCTCCAGGTGGAAGTGGTCGCCGGTTTCGGCGCGGATGAACTGGACCAGATCGGCGGCGTACCGGAACTCGCCCATGGCACCGTAACCGCTGGGCAGATCGCCGCGCAAGGCGACCAGGCGGCGCAGCCCCATGCGCTGGAACAAGGCCAGCTTTTCGCGCACCGACTCGCGGGTGGCACCGACGCAGGTGAAATGCGACGCGCCGCTCTGGCCTTCGTCCAGAATCGCCTGCACGGTTTGCAAGGTGCCGTCTTGGGTGGAGCCGCCCGCGCCGTAGGTCACCGAACAGAATTCGGGCCGCTTGGCGTACAGCTTCTCGCGCACGGCGCGCAACTTGGTCGCGCCTTCCGCCGTCTTGGGCGGAAAAAACTCAAAACTCAGGGGCAAGCCCATACGAAAAACTCCCGGTTGCCATCACCGCCGGTGATGGCGCTTTCAAAATAGGCCCGCAGGGTGAGGCCGTTCGCGGCGCAGGCTTGCGCCATGCGCGCCTGCACCTGCGCGTAGCGGCTCGCGTCCTTGACCAGACCGCCTTTGCCAATGTCCTGCGGCTGCAGCTCGAACTGGGGCTTGACCAGCATCAGCAGGCCGTTCCCCCCGGGTCGCAGCAGCGGCACCAGTGCCGGCCACACCAGCGTTTGCGAGATGAAGGAGAGGTCCCCCACCACCAGGTCGAACGGCCCGGTGGCCTGGGCCCCGGCGGCGGCCTGCAGGCGCGCGGCCGACAGTTCGCGGGCGTTGCATTTCTCCACCGCCGTCACGCGCGCGTCCTGGCGCAGGCGGGGGTGCAACTGTCCCTGGCCCACGTCCACGCCCACCACCTGGGCGGCGCCGTGTTGCAGCAAACAATCGGTGAAACCGCCGGTGCTTTGGCCCACGTCCAGGCACACCGCCCCATGCACCGGCACCCCGGTGTGGCGCAGGGCGCCCTCGAGCTTCAGGCCCCCGCGCGACACATAGCGCGACTCGGCGGCATCGGTCAGGGCCAGCTCGGCATGGGCCGGCACCGCCTCGCCGCTCTTGGCCACGGGGCGCCAAGCGCCTTCACCCGCGGCGGGCAGTCGCCAGCGCACCCCCGCGGCGATCAACCGCTGGGCCTGCGAGCGCGACGCGGCCAGGCCCCGTTCGACGAGCAACTGGTCCGCGCGCATGGCCGGTCAGTAGCGGTAGGTGTCGGGCTTGTACGGGCCCTGCTTGGGCACGCCGATGTAGGCGGCCTGCTCGTCGCTCAACTCGGTCAGCATGGCGCCGACCTTCTTCAGGTGCAGGCGCGCGACCTTCTCGTCCAGGTGCTTGGGCAGCACATAGACCTTGCCCACGTCGTAGCCTTCGGGGTGGCAGAACAGCTCGATCTGGGCGATGGTCTGGTTGGCGAAGGAGCTGGACATCACGAAGCTGGGGTGGCCGGTGCCGCAACCCAGGTTCACCAGGCGGCCTTTGGCCAGCAGGATGATGCGCTTGCCGTCCGGGAAGATCACGTGGTCCACCTGGGGCTTGACCTCTTCCCACTGGCACTTCTCTTCGAGCTTGGCCACCTGGATCTCGTTGTCGAAGTGGCCGATGTTGCAGACAATGGCCTGGTCTTTCATGGCGGCCATGTGCTCGTAGGTGATGACGTCGCGGTTGCCGGTGGTGGTCACGAAAATGTCGGCCTTGTCGGCGGCCCACTCCATGGTCACGACCTTGTAGCCTTCCATCGCGGCCTGGAGGGCGTTGATGGGGTCGATCTCGGTCACCCACACTTGGGCGCTCAGGGCACGCAGGGCTTGGGCACTGCCCTTGCCCACGTCGCCGTAACCGGCGACCACGGCCACCTTGCCGGCGATCATCACGTCGGTGGCGCGCTTGATGCCGTCCACCAGCGACTCGCGGCAGCCGTACAGGTTGTCGAACTTGGACTTGGTGACCGAGTCGTTGACGTTGATGGCGCGGAACATCAGCGTGCCCTTGGCCGACATTTCCTTCAGGCGGTGCACGCCGGTGGTGGTCTCTTCGGTCACGCCGATGATCTGGGCGCTCTTGCGGCTGTACCAGGTGCTGTCCTCGGCCAGCTTGGCTTTGATGGCCGCAAACAAGATGCGCTCTTCATCGCTGCCGGGGTTGGCCAGCACGCTCTGGTCTTTTTCGGCCTGCTTGCCCAGGTGCATCAGCAGCGTTGCGTCGCCGCCGTCGTCCAGAATCATGTTGGGGCCTTCGCCCTCGGTGCCCTTGGCGCCGAAGTCGAAGATGCGGTGGGTGTAGTCCCAGTAGTCGACCAGGGTTTCGCCCTTGACGGCGAACACCGGCGTGCCGTTGGCGGCGATGGCGGCGGCGGCGTGGTCCTGGGTGGAGAAGATGTTGCACGAGGCCCAGCGGACTTGCGCGCCCAAGGCCTGCAGGGTCTCGATCAGCACCGCCGTCTGGATGGTCATGTGCAGCGAACCGGTGATGCGCGCGCCCTTCAGGGGCTGCTTGGCCGCGAATTCCTCGCGAATGGCCATCAGACCGGGCATTTCGGTTTCGGCGATGCGGATTTCCTTGCGGCCCCACTCGGCCAGACCGATGTCGGTGATGGCGCAGTCGGCGTTCACGGGGTGTTTCAGGGATGCGTTCATGGTGGCTCCAAAGCACAGCTTCGCGGACGAAGCGTCGTCAAAAAACCACTGACTCGGAGAAAAAGGAACTCACCGCACGGCCAGTGGGTGAGCGTCGTTGCGGATGGAGGCCAAGCGCGGCTTGACCGACTGCCGAGCCTCGCGTCCCGTGGGCCGGATCACCCGGGTGTGGACGCTGCAACGCTCCTCGGCAGACCTGTATTATAGAGAGAGGTACGGCAGCTTGCCAAGCGAGCGCCGGGGAGTGCCTCTCTATAATCGCCCAAACCCCAGCCGGACCCCGCCTTGAGCCAGCCCACGCCCACCCCTCCCAACGCCCTGTCCCTCGTGGCCGCCGACATGCGGGCCGTGGACGCGGTGATCCAGCAGAGCCTGAGCAGCGACGTGCCGCTGGTGGGCCAGGTGGCCGAATACATCATCGGTGCCGGCGGCAAGCGGGTGCGCCCCGCCCTGCTGCTGCTGCTGTGCGGCGCACTGGGTTGCACCGACCCGCGCCGGCACAGCCTGGCCGCGGTGGTGGAATTCATCCACACCGCCACCCTGCTGCACGACGATGTGGTGGACGAATCCACCCTGCGCCGCGGCCGCGACACCGCCAACCAGGTGTTCGGCAACGCCGCCAGCGTGCTGGTGGGCGACTTCCTCTACTCCCGCGCCTTCCAGATGATGGTGGACGCGGGCAACATGCGCATCATGCAGGTGCTGGCCGACGCGACCAACGTGATCGCCGAGGGCGAGGTGCTGCAGCTGATGAACATGCACGACGCCTCGCTGGACGAGCAGGCCTACCTGCGCGTGATCCGTGCCAAGACGGCCAAGCTGTTCGAGGCCAGCGCCCGCCTGGCCGCCATCCTGGCGGGTGCCGACGCCGGGCTGGAAGCCCGTTGCGCCGACTACGGCCAGGCCCTGGGCGCCGCCTTCCAGGTGGTGGACGACGTGCTGGACTACGAGGGCAACGCCGCCGAGCTGGGCAAGAACCTGGGCGACGACCTGCGCGAAGGCAAGGTGACCCTGCCCATCATCTGCACCCTGCGCCGCTGCGACCCGGCCGACGCGGCGATGATCCGCGCGGCCATCGAGCAGGGCGACACCGCGCAACTGGACGAGATTTTGCGCGTCGTCAAGGACAGCGGCGGCCTGGAAGACGCGCGCCGGGCGGCCATGGCCGAGGCGCAACGTGCGATCGACGCGGCACGTGCACTGCCCGCGAATTTTTACGCCGAAGGTTTGGTACAATTGGCGGCTGTTCTGTTGGAGCGACGCTCCTGAGAACCCATCGGGGTGTAGCTTAGCCTGGTAGAGCGCTACGTTCGGGACGTAGAGGCCGGAGGTTCGAATCCTCTCACCCCGACCAGGAATTCTTTGACACATCG
>NZ_JAAQQT010000602.1:0-18806 GCF_011742065.1 Aquabacterium sp. A08 | reverse complement strand
TCGCCGATCATGATGTCGATCTGGTAGTCCTCCAGCGCGGGGTAGAGGATTTCCTCCACCACGGGCGACAGCCGGTGGATCTCGTCGATGAACAGGACGTCGTTGGGCTCCAGATTGGTCAGCAGGGCGGCCAGGTCTTTGGGCTTTTCCAGCACCGGACCGCTGGTTTGGCGCAAATTGACGCCCAATTCGTGCGCGATGATGTGCGACAGCGTGGTTTTGCCCAAGCCCGGCGGGCCGAACAGCAGCACGTGGTCCAGCGCTTCCTGGCGCTTTTTGGCCGCGCCGATGAAGATTTCCAGTTGCTCGCGCACCTTGGCCTGGCCCACGTACTCGGTCAGGCCCTTGGGCCGCAGGGCGCGCTCCAGCGCCTCCTCGCGGCTGCTTTCGGGCACAGCGGACACCATGCGCTTGGGCGCGGGGGCAAAGTCGTCGGTTTCGATCGCCATGCCAGTCCCTTATTTGGCCAGCGCCTTCAGCGCCAGCTTGATGCCTTCGCTCACGCCCACCTCGGCCGGCAGCGCTTTCAACGCCGCCGCAGCCTCCTTGTCGTTATAGCCCAACGCCAGCAACGCCTGCTGGATGTCGTTGTGGGCATCGCTGTGCGCCGCGCCGCCCACCGGCCCCAGATCGGCGCCGATCTTGCCTTTGAGCTCCAGCAACAAGCGCTCGGCCGTCTTTTTGCCGATGCCCGGCACCTTCACCAGCCGCCCCACTTCCTGCGCGGTGATGGCCTGCGCCAAGTCCTGCACGCTCAGTCCGGACAACACGCTCAGCGCCATGCGCGGCCCCACGCCGGTGATCTTGATCAATTGCCGAAAGGCCTCACGTTCAGACGGCGTGGCAAAGCCGTAGAGGATCTGCGCGTCCTCGCGCACCACAAAATGCGTCAGCAGCGCCACCTTCTCGCCACTGGCCGGCAGGTTGTAAAAGGTGCTCATGGGCACATCCACCTCGTAGCCCACGCCGTGGCAGTCGATCAGGATTTGCGGGGGGTTCTTTTCCAGCAGCGTGCCGGTCAACTTGCCTATCATTGGAAGATTCCTTTTTTCGGATTATCGGTTTGATTCTTCGCCACACCTTCTCCCCGCCCGACAACGTGCGCATGGCGCACCTGTGCGGCCCCATGGACGCGCACATCCGCACCATCGAAGCCGCGCTTCAGGTCAAGGTGGCGCACCGCTTCGAGCAGTTTCGCGTTGAAGGCCCGAAGACCAAGGCCGAACAGGCGATGGAAGTGCTCCAGTCGCTGTACGAGATGGCGCGCAGCCCCATCCCGGCGGAGCAGGTACAACTCATGCTCAGCGGCGACACCGCCCTGCCCGACGCCGGCGTGGATGCGGTGGTGGTGCAGACCCGCCGTGGCGAGGTGCAGGGCCGCACCGCCAACCAGCAGCGCTACCTGGCGAACATGGCCACGCACGACATCACCTTCGGCATCGGGCCCGCAGGCACCGGCAAAACCTATTTGGCCGTGGCCTGCGCGGTGGACGCCTTGGAGCGCAGCGCGGTGCAACGCATCGTGCTGACCCGCCCGGCGGTGGAAGCCGGCGAGCGCCTGGGCTTTTTGCCCGGCGACCTGGCGCAGAAGGTAGACCCTTACTTGCGCCCGCTGTACGACGCGCTGAACGACCTGATGGGCTTCGACAAGGTACAAAAAGCCTTCGAACGCCAACAGATCGAGATCGCCCCGCTGGCCTTCATGCGCGGGCGCACGCTCAACCACGCCTTCGTCATCCTGGACGAGGCGCAGAACACCACGCCCGAGCAGATGAAGATGTTCCTCACCCGCGTCGGCTTCGGCAGCAAGGCGGTGGTGACCGGGGACGTGAGCCAGATCGACCTGCCGCGCACCCAGCTCAGCGGCCTGATCGACGCCGAACGCGTCCTCAAGCGCGTCAAGGGCATCGCCTTCAACCGCCTGACCAGCGCCGACGTGGTGCGCCACCCGCTGGTGGCCCGCATCGTGGACGCCTACGACAAACACGGCCCGAAAGACTGACATGGCCCTGCCCCCACTCACCCTGTCCCTGCAATTCGGCCGCTTCGACGGCGTGGCCGAGCACCGCGCCGCCCTGCCCCGCCACAAGGTGGAGCGCTGGCTGCGCCACGCGCTCGACGCCGACGGTGAAATCACCGTGCGCATCGTGGACGCCGAAGAAGGCCAGGCCCTGAACCGCGACTACCGCCAGAAGGACTACGCCACCAACGTGCTGACCTTCGACTACGCCACCGACCCGGTGGTGATGGCCGACCTGGTGCTGTGCGCGCCGGTGGTGGCCCGCGAAGCCGCCGAACAAGGCAAGACCCTGCAGCAACACTACGCCCACCTGCTGGTGCACGGCACGCTGCACGCCCAGGGCTGGGACCACGAAACCAGCGAGGCCGATGCGGAAGAAATGGAAGCCCGCGAAATCGAGATCCTGGCCGGGCTGGGGCTGCCCAACCCCTACTGAGCGCGGCAGCCGACACACCGGCTGCCGGCCCCGGTCAGCTCACAGCAGGCGCACCTTCACGCTGCGCCCCTTGATGCGGCCGGCCGACAGCCGGGCCTCGGCCTGCCGCGCAATGCCCCGCTCCACCGCCACGTAGGTGGAAAACTCGTTGACGTTGATCTTGCCGATCTGCTCCTTGGCGAAGCCAGCCTCGCCGGTCAGCGCGCCCAGCACGTCGCCGGCGCGGATTTTTTCCTTGCGCCCGCCCACGATCTGCAGCGTGGCCATGGGTGCGCGCAACGGTTCGCGGCTGGCGGCGGTCAGCTCGGCCAGCGGGGTCCAGCGGGTTTCGCGGCCCTGCAACTGCTCGATGCGGCCCACGCTGCCCATCTCGTCCAGGCTGGCCAGGGTCACGGCCAGGCCCTCGGCGTCGCCGCGCCCGGTGCGCCCGATGCGGTGCACGTGCACCTCGGGGTCGGGCGTCACGTCCACGTTGACCACGCAGCCCAGTTGCGCGATGTCGATGCCGCGCGCGGCCACGTCGGTGGCCACCAGCACCGAACAGCTGCGGTTGGCGAACTGCACCAGCACCTGGTCGCGCTCGCGCTGCTCCAGCTCGCCGTACAGCGCCAGCGCGCTGAAGCCCTGGGCCTGCAACACCGCCACCAGGTCGCGGCACTGCTGCTTGGTGTTGCAGAACGCCAGCGTCGATTCCGGCCGGAAGTGGTTGAGTACCTGCGACACCGCGTGCAGGCGCTCGCCCTCGCCCACCTCCACCCACACCTGGCGGATCTTGCCCGCGTCGTGTTGGGCCCGAACCTTCACCGTCTGCGGCTGGCGCATGAACTGCGCCGCCAACTGGGCAATGCCGTCGGGGTAGGTGGCGGAAAACAGCAGGGTCTGGCGCTGCGCCGGGCAGCGGCGCACCACTTTGGCGATGTCGTCGAAAAAGCCCATGTCCAGCATGCGGTCGGCCTCGTCCAGCACCAGGGTGCGCACCGCGTCCAGGCTCAGGCTGCCGCGCTCCAGGTGGTCCAGGATGCGCCCGGGCGTGCCCACCACCACGTGGGTGCCGTGTTCCAGGCTCAGGGTCTGGCCGCGCAGGGCCACGCCGCCGCACAGCGTGACCACCTTGAGGTTGCCCACCGCCCGCGCCAGTTTGCGGATCTCGGCGGTCACCTGGTCGGCCAGTTCGCGCGTGGGGCACAGCACCAGCGCCTGCGCCTGCCACTGGGCCGGGTCCAGCTTTTCGACCAAGGGCAGGCCAAAGGCCACGGTTTTGCCGCTGCCGGTGCTGGCCTGGGCGATCAGGTCCTGCCCGGCCAAGGCCAAAGGCAGGCTGGCCGCCTGGATGGCGGTCATGGCGGTGTAGCCCAGTTGGGTCAGGTTGTCGAGCGTGGCCGGTGTTAGGGGCAGCGCGGTGAAGGCGGCCCCGGCCGCGGCTTGTGCAGATGCGTTCATCGGGCGATTATCCGCCCGATGCCTCCGGTGCCCGCTGGGCGTAGGCGCGGATGGCGGGCAGGGATTGCAGGTAGTGGTAGGCGGTCTGCGCCTCGGGGTAGCGGTGTTCGGCGCCCACGGGGCAGGCGTTGCGCGCCAGGCAACGGTCCTGACAGCCCGAGTCCGCTTGCAAGCGGTGGCTCAGGCAGGCCTGCAAGCGCCACGGGCCGGTGGCCTCGCTGGCCAGGGCACCAGCCGGGCAGGCGCGCACACAGGGCTGGTCGACACAAGCCAAGCAAGGCGACTCCAGCTCCCGTTTCGGCGTCAGCGGAAAGGCCGTGTCGGTCAGCAGCACCGCGCGGTAGGCGAACCAGCTGCCCCACTCGGCGTCCACCCCCACCCAGAAGGGCGACGGCCGGTGCCAGCCGGCCAGGGCACCCAAGGCCTGCAGCCCCACCGGGTGCGGGCCGGGAAAGACCTGGCGCCAGGCGTGACCGGCCAGCGTGCCGTCCATCCAGGCCTTCACACACTCGCCCACGAAGGTGTCCACCGGGTCGCTGCCGTGCAGGCCGCGGCGTTGCAAAGCGGCCCAAAAATCGCGCCCGCGGTGACCGATCAGGATGAGCTGGGTGAAGCGCCCACGCTCGGCCTCGTTCAGGCCCAGGGTGGCCTGCACGCTGGCGGGCAAACGGTGCAGGTCGAACACCGCGTGCAGGTGCAGGCCCTGGGCAGACAAGGGGGCAAACACATCGGCAATCCCGGCCTGTGGCACCGTGGTCGATGCGCCGATATCGGCGGCAGAGGGGGCGTGCATGGTGGGGATGGGTTGGCGCTCAGGCGCCCATTTGCAGGGGGATCGTCACCGGCCCGTCGTTGACCAGATGCACCTGCATGTCGGCCGCGAACCGGCCGGTCTGCACCAGCGGGTGCACCGCCCGCGCCTGGGCCACAAAGTGTTCGTACAGCCGGCGCCCTTCGTCGGGCGCAGCCGCGCCAGTGAAACTGGGCCGGTTGCCCCCGGTCACGTCGGCGGCCAGGGTGAACTGGCTCACCACCAGCAGCCCCCCGCCCACGTCCTGCACGCTGCGGTTCATCTTGCCGGCCTCGTCGCTGAAGATGCGCAGCTTGAGGAGCTTCGCCAGCAGCTTGTCGGCCACCGCGTCGCTGTCGCCGCGCTCGGCGCACAGCAGCACCAGCAGGCCAGGGCCGATCTGCCCCACCACCGCGCCGTCCACCACCACCCGCGCTTCGCGCACGCGCTGCAACACGGCTTTCATGGCGGGCCCTCCTGGCCGTGGAAATGGGCCTCCACCCCGTCGGGCAGCAGCTCAATGGTGGCACGCAGCCCCTCCACCGCCTGCATCAGGGCGCGCTCCACCTCGCCACGCAGCTCGGCGGCGTGCGCCAGCGTCCAGTCCGGGGGCAGGTGCATGTGCACGTCCAGGTAGCAGCGCTGGGCGGCCTGGCGGGTGTGCAGGTGGTCGAAGCGCACCGAGCCGTCGGGGCGCGCGAAGCGGTCCAGCACCGCCTGCAGCCGCGCCAGTTGTTCGGGGGGCACAGCCTCGTCCATCAGGCCCTGCGCCGAGCGCCAGATCAGGTGCACCCCTTCTTTCAGGATGTTCAGGGCCACACCGATGGCGACTGCGGCGTCCAGCCACAACCACCCGGTCAGCACGGCCAGGCCCAGGCCCAGCACCACGCCGGCCGAGGTCCAGACATCCGTCACCAGGTGGCGGGCATCGGCCTCCAGGGCGATGGAGCGGTGGACGCGGGCGGCCTGGAACATGACCCACGCCAGCAAACCGTTGAGGGCCGAACTGGCCACGGACAAGGCCAGGCCCCAGTCCATCTGCTGCAGCGGTTGCGGGGCCAGCAAGCGGCCCGATGCCGCCCACACGATGCCCAGCGCTGCGGCAATGATCAGGATGCCCTCGAACCCCGACGAAAAATACTCGGCCTTGTGGTGGCCGTAGGGGTGGTCGTCGTCGGCCGGGCGGGCCGCCACGGTCACCATCACCAGACCGAACACCGCACTGGCCAGGTTGACCAGCGACTCCATCGCGTCCGACAACAAACCGACCGAACCGGTCAGGTGCCAGGCCAGGGTTTTGAGGGCGATGGTGAGCAACGCCACCCCCACCGAAGCGATCAGGAGCCGCTGGGGCGTGAGGTGCTGCAGCGCGTTCGGTGGCATGGGGCGGGTCTGGGGCCTCAGGCCAGCGTGACGCGCGCGAACTTGCGTTTGCCCACCTGCACCACATAGGTGCCGGCGTCCAGCTTCAGGCCACGGTCACTCACCACGCCACCGTCCACGCGCACGCCGCCGCCGTCGATCAGGCGGTTGGCCTCGCTGGTGGACGGTGCCAGGTTGGCCTGCTTGAGCAAGGCCCCGATGCCCAGCGGTGCGCCGCTCAGGCTCACCTCGGGGATCTCGTCGGGCACGCCGCCCTTGCTGCGGTTGATGAAGTCCTGCTCGGCCGCATCGGCCGCCGCCGCGCTGTGGAAGCGCGCCGTGATCTCCTTGGCCAGCGCCACCTTGGCGTCCTTGGGGTTGGCGCCCTGGGCAATCGCCTGCTTCAAGGCGTCGATCTCGGCCAGCGACTGGAAGCTCAGCAGCGTGTACCAGTCCCACATCAGCGTGTCGCTGATCGACAGCACCTTGGCGAACATGGTGTTCGCGTCCTCGGTGATGCCGATGTAGTTGTTCTTGGACTTGGACATCTTGTCCACGCCGTCCAGCCCCACCAGCAGCGGCATGGTCAGGATGCACTGCGGCTCCTGGCCGTACTCGGCCTGCAGGTGACGACCCATCAGCAGGTTGAACTTCTGGTCGGTGCCGCCCAACTCCAGGTCGGCCTTCAGCGCCACCGAGTCGTAGCCCTGCATCAGCGGGTACAGGAACTCGTGCACGCTGATCGAGGTGCCGGCGGTGAAACGCTGGTGGAAGTCGTTGCGCTCCATCATGCGCGCCACCGTGTACTTGGCCGCCAGCTGGATCATGCCCATGCTGCCCAGTGGCAGGCACCACTCGCTGTTGTAGCGGATCTCGGTCTTGGCCGGGTCCAGCACCAGGCTGGCCTGCTTGTAGTAGGTCTCGGCGTTGGCCTTGATCTGCTCAGGCGTCAGCGGTGGGCGGGTGCTGTTGCGGCCCGACGGGTCGCCGATCAGGCTGGTGAAGTCGCCAATCAGAAAGATGACCTGGTGCCCCAGGTCCTGCAGCTGGCGCATCTTGTTGAGCACCACCGTGTGGCCGATGTGGATGTCGGGCGCGGTCGGGTCCAGCCCCAGCTTGATGCGCAAAGGTTGGCCGCTGGCCTCGCTTTTTTGCAGCTTCTTGACCCAATCGGCCTCGGGGATCAGCTCCTCGCAACCGCGCCGGGTCACGGCCAGGGCGTGTTGCACCGCTTCGGACAGCGGCACGGTGGACGGAGCGGGTTCGGCGGCTTGGTGATCGTTCATAAGGGTTATTCCAGATGCGTCAAGGGGCGCAGCCGGTACAATACTTGTTGGTTTAGACGTGGATTCTAGTTGGCCTGCTTCTTGCTGCCACAGCCCCTGTCAACACAACGGCCGGCTTCCCGCCGTTGCCCCACCGAATGTAACCCCTTGCCGGTGCCCGCGCTGCCCCAGCGTGTCGCCGGCCTTTTGTGCCCGACACCTGCATGAACGAATTGGCCCAACGCATCAAGCTCGCACTGCAGCGCCACCCCAAGCGCTTCATGGGTGGCCTCGGCGCTTTGCTGCTGGGCACGGGTGTCACCGCCTTTGGCATTGCACCGATCGACGACAACCTGGACCTGCTGCCCGTGCGGCAGCTGGTGGAGCCGGTGCAGCCGGCGGCCCTGGTGCCTCAGGACGCCTTGTCCGCCCCGGTGCCTTTCGTCCTGTTCCGCAGCGACGTCACCCGCCGCGACGACAGCGCCGTCAGCCTGCTGCAGCGCCTGGGCGTGAGCGACGCCGAATCCAGCGCCTTCCTGCGGCGCGACGCCGCTGCGCAAGCCCTGTTCCAGGGCCCGGCCGGCAAACTGGTCATGGCCGAAACCGACGAGGCCCAGCGCCTGGTCCGCCTGACGGCACGCTGGCTGCCCAGCGACAACAGCGACACCTACCGCCGTCTGGTGGTGGAGCGCACCGTTGCGGGGCTGGTCGCCCGCGTCGAAGCGGCCGAATTCACCACGGCGGTGCGCCTGAGCAGCGGCACCATCCGCAGCTCGCTGTTTGCCGCCACCGACGCGGCCCGCCTGCCCGACGGCGTGGCCACGCAACTGGCCGACCTGTTCTCGGGCGAGATCGATTTCCGCCGCGACCTGCGCGCCGGTGACACCTTCAGCGTGGTGTACGAGGCCCTGGAAGCCGACGGCGAGGTGCTGAAGTACGGCCGCCTGCTCAGCGCCGAATTCGTCAACCAAGGCAAATCCCACCAGATGCTGTGGTTCGAAGAGCCCGGTCAGAAGGGTGCCTACTACACCTTTGAAGGCCAGAGCCTGCGCCGCGCCTTCCTCGCTTCGCCACTGGCTTTCTCGCGCGTCAGCAGCGGCTACGGCATGCGCTTCCACCCGATTTCGGGTGGACGCAAGGCCCACTTGGGGGTCGACTACGCCGCCCCCACCGGCACCCCGGTGCGCACCGTGGCCGACGGCGTGGTCGAATTCGCCGGCTGGCAGCGCGGCTACGGCAACGTGGTTTACATCCAGCACCGCCAGAACAAGACCACCGTGTATGCCCACCTGCACCGCATCGACGTGCGCAAGGGCCAGAAGGTCAGCCAGAGCGATCTGATCGGTCTGGTCGGCTCCACCGGCGCCTCCACCGGCCCCCACCTGCACTTCGAGTTCAAGGTCGGTGGCCAGCACCAGGACCCGCTGAACATCGCGCGCAGCAGCGAAGGCCAGCCCATCGCGGCCGGTTCGCGCAAGGCCTTTGCCGAAGTCGCGGGCGCGATGCGCCTGAAACTCGCGTCGGCGGCCACCGTGGTCCAGGCCAGCGCCGACTGACCCCCTCCGCGCCCATGCGCGAGCACTGCATCGGCCTGATGTCGGGCACCTCGCTCGACGGGGTGGATGGCGTGCTGATGGCCTTCGAGGCCGATCGCGCCCAGCCACTGGTCGCGGCCCATGCCCCCATGCCGCCCGAGCTGCGCGCCGCCTTTCTGGCGCTGAACCAGAGCGGACCCGATGAGCTGCACCGTGGCCAGGTGGCCGCGCACCAACTCGTGCACTTGTACGCGGGCGTGGTCCACGACCTGCTGACACGCAGCGGCCTGTCCAGGCGCGACGTGCGCGCCATCGGCGCCCACGGCCAGACGGTGCGGCATGCACCGCCGGGGCCCCAGCAAACCACGCCCTACACCCTGCAACTCAACCAGCCCGCGCTGTTGGCCGAACTCACCGGCATCGCCGTGGTGGCGGACTTTCGCAGCCGCGACCTCGCGGCCGGCGGCCAAGGGGCGCCGCTCGTGCCCGCTTTCCACCGCGAAGTGTTCGGCCGCGCCGGCACCTCGGTCGCGGTGGCCAACATCGGCGGCGTGGCCAACCTCACCGCCCTGCCGGCCGACGGTCGGGTGCTGGGCCTGGACACCGGCCCGGGCAACGCCTTGATGGACGAATGGTGCCAGCGCCACACCGGCCAGTGGTACGACGACGCGGGCCGCTGGGCGGACAGCGGTCAGGTCCACCGCGGACTGCTGAAAAGCCTGCTGGACGAGCCGTATTTCCAGGCCCGAGGCCGCAAAAGCACGGGCCGCGACCTGTTCAACACCGCGTGGCTGGAACAGCACCTGGCGCAGCACCCGCCGCTGCCGGCGGCCGACGTGCAAGCCACCCTGCTGGAACTGACCGCCCACAGCCTGGTCATGGGCATGGAAGGGCTGGATTGGGGCCCCACACCGCCCGAGACGCTGCTGGTTTGCGGAGGGGGGGCCCGAAACACGGTACTGATGCAACGCCTGGCGCAACACCTGCCGGGCTTACGGGTGTCCCGTACCGATGCCGTGGGCTGGCCCGTGGACCAGGTAGAGGCCGCGGCGTTTGCTTGGCTGGCCCACCGCTGCCTGCAGGGCCTGCCGGGCAACGAGCCGCAGGTCACCGGCGCCGCCGGCCCCCGGGTGCTGGGGGCGGTGTACCCAGCCTGACGCAAAACCGCCGACCGGGTCGCCTCAGGGCGTCAGACGCTGAAGCTGGAACCGCAGCCGCAGGTGGTGGTGGCGTTCGGGTTCTTGATCACGAATTGCGCACCCTGCAGGTCTTCCTTGTAGTCGATCTCGGCGCCCACCAGGTACTGGTAGCTCATCGCGTCGATCAACAGCGACACGCCGTTTTTGCTCATCTCGGTGTCGTCCTCGTTCACCACCTCGTCGAAGGTGAAGCCGTACTGGAAGCCCGAGCAACCGCCGCCCTGCACGAAGACGCGCAGCTTGAGGTCGGGGTTGCCTTCCTCGGCAATCAGGTCGGCCACCTTGGCCGCGGCGCTGTCGGTGAAGACCAGCGGAGCAGGCATTTCGGTGTCGACGTGTTCGGCAAGAGCGCTCATGGTGCAAATTCCACTCAGATACAGATGGGCCAAATACTATAGCAAAAGGGTCAGGCATTGAAGCCGGCGGCCATTCCCAGCACCCCCGTCAGGGTTTTTGGGGCGCCCGCTGGCGGCCTGGCCACAAAAAAGCCGCCCTGGCACGAACCAGCGCGGCTTTTGAACCACCCACCACGGGGCACAGGCCCTGTGGCGGGCGCAGGTCCCGGCGAATCAACGCTTGGAGAACTGCTTGCGGCGGCGTGCGGAACGCAGACCGACCTTTTTACGTTCGACTTCGCGGGCGTCGCGGGTCACGTAACCGGCGGCGCTCAGGGCGGGCTTGAGGGCCGCGTCGTAGTCGATCAGGGCGCGGGTGATGCCGTGACGCACCGCACCGGCCTGGCCGGATTCGCCACCACCGTGGACGTTGACCTGGATGTCGAAGGACTCGACGTTCTCGGTCAGCACCAGCGGCTGTTTGGCAATCATGATCGAGGTCTGACGGCCGAAGAACTGCTCGATGTCCTTGCCGTTCACCGTGATCTTGCCGGAGCCTTTTTTCAGAAACACGCGGGCGACGCTGGATTTGCGACGGCCGGTGCCATTGTTCCAATCACCAATCATGGCGGCTCCTTAGATGTCCAACACTTGGGGTTGCTGGGCAGTGTGCGGGTGCTCAGCACCGCCGTACACCTTGAGCTTCTTGATCATGGCGTAGCCCAGGGGACCCTTGGGCAGCATGCCTTTGACGGCCTTTTCCAGCGCGCGGCCGGGGTGCTTGGCCTGCAGGTCGCGGAAGTTGGTGCCGTAGATACCGCCGGGGAAGCCCGAGTGACGGTAGTACATCTTGTCCAGGGCCTTGGTGCCCGTGACTTTCAGTTTGGCTGCGTTGACGATGACGATGAAGTCGCCGGTGTCGACGTGAGGGGTGTAAATGGCCTTGTGCTTGCCGCGCAGACGGCGTGCCACTTCGCTGGCGACACGTCCGAGCACCTTATCGGTGGCGTCAATCACAAACCACTCATGCACCACCTCAGCGGGCTTGGCGCTGACGGTTGCTTTTTGCATGGTTTTTCTCTCTGAGAAAAGGTTTGGCGGGCCCTTTTCCACGGTCGGTGTTGCTCTGTTGGCAACCTCTTAGGTGGGGTTTGGCCCGTACAGGCCACTTCGCCGCGGAGCCCAAAAATCGCTGCGAAGCCTTCCATTATAAGACACCGTGAAGCGGTGCGCAAACCTCTGATGAACCGCCCGGTTTCGGTGCATCTGCCTACAATCCGGGTTTTCCCGAAATGCACCAGGTTGGACACCGCGGTGCGCCTTCACACGATCCCCCCACGCCCCATGTACCACCAACTCGCCTACATCGCCCTGGCCGCCGCCCTGTCGGTCGCCGCCTGCAGCAAAACCGAAGACACCGCCGCGCCGGCCAACCCCGGCGGCACCGCCCTGGTGGTGAAAATCGGCCACGTGGGCGCCACCAGCGGCGCGGTGGCGCACCTGGGTAAAGACAACGAAAACGGCGCGCGCATGGCGATCGAGGAACTGAACGCCGCCGGCGTGAAGATCGGCGAGCAGACCGCGCGCTTTGAACTGGTGGCCGAAGACGACGCCGCCGACCCCAAGCAAGGCACCGCGGCCGCCCAGAAACTGGCCGACGCCCAGGTGAACGGCGTGGTCGGCCACCTGACCTCGGGCACCACCCTGCCGGCCTCGCAGATTTACAACAGCGCGGGCATCCCGCAGATCACCCCCTCGTCCACCAACCCCAAGCTGACGCGCCAGGGCTACGCCGGCGCCTTCCGCCTGGTGGCCGACGACGTGCAGCAAGGCAGCGCCATGGGCCGCTACACGGTCGAGTCGCTGCAAGCCAAGACCGTGGCGGTCATCGACGACCGCACCGCCTACGGCCAGGGCCTGGCCGACGAGTTCGAAAAGGCCGCCACGGCGGCGGGCGCCCAGGTGGTGGCGCGCGAGTTCACCAATGACAAGGCGACCGACTTCAACGCCATCCTGACCAGCATCAAGGCCAAAAAGCCGGACGCCATCTTCTTCGGCGGCATGGACGCGGTGGGCGGCCCGATGCTGCGCCAGATGCGCCAGCTGGGCATGCCGGCCAAGCTGGTGGGCGGCGACGGCCTGTGCACCGGCGAAATGATCCAGCTCGCGGCCGAGGCCCTGGGCGACGGCCAGGTGTACTGCGTCGAAGCCGGCGGCGTGGACGGCGACGAAGTGGCCCTGTCCGAGAAGTTCCGTGCCGACTACAAGGCCAAGTACAACCTGGAGGTGCAAGCCTACGCCCCCTACGCCTACGACGGCGTGAAGCTGCTGGCCCAGGCCATGGAAACCGCCGGATCGGCCGACCCGGCGCAATACCTGCCGGCGCTCAAGGCCATCCAGTACCAGGGCGCTTCCGGCAAGATCGCTTTCGACGCACAGGGCAACCGCCAGAACGCCGCCCTGACGCTGTACACCTTCAAGGCGGGACAGCGCGAACGCCTGGCCGTGATCCGCTGACCCAGAACCGGCCCGGGCGCTGCCCCGGGCCGTTGGGGTCATGGGGTACCATCCGCCCCATGTTCAGTTACCGTCACGCCTTCCACGCGGGCAACCACGCCGATGTGCTCAAGCACATGACGCAGGTGGCCCTGTTGCATTACCTCGGCCAGAAAGACACCGGCCTGACCGTGGTGGACACCCACGCCGGGGCCGGCGTGTACCGGCTGGACCAGGACCATGCCCGCACCTCCGGCGAATCGGACGCGGGCGTGTTCCGCCTGCAGGCCGCCGCGCGGCAGGCCCAAGCCCAGGGCGAAGGTGTGCCCGAGATGGCCCAGGCCTACCTGGCGCAGGTGCAGGCCTTCAACCCCGGCGCCCAGTGGCGCACCTACCCCGGCTCGCCCTGGATCAGCCAGGCGCTGCTGCGTCCGCAAGACAAACTCAAGCTGTTCGAGGTGCACCCCACCGACGCCAAGCTGCTCGACAAGCAGGTGGCCGAACTGGGCCGGGGCAAGCAGATCGAGGTGCTGCGGCGCAGCGGCTTCGAGGGCCTCAAAGGCCTGCTGCCGCCACCCACCCGGCGCGGCCTGGTGCTGATGGACCCGAGCTACGAACTCAAGACCGACTACCAGGCCGTGGTCGATTGCCTGGAGGACGCGCTCAAGCGCTTCCCCACCGGCACCTACGCGGTGTGGTACCCGGTCATCGCCCGGCCCGAGGCGCACGCCCTGGCGCGCAAGCTCAAGAGTTTGTCCACCCGCGCGGGCCGCGCCTGGGCCCAGGCGGAACTCAACGTGGGCCTGACGCCCACCGAGGGCACCAGCACCCAAGTGGCCCAAGGGCGTTCACACACCGCCATGCGCGCCAGCGGGATGCACGTCATCAACCCACCCTTCACCCTGGCCGCGCAATGGCGCGAGACCCTGCCCTGGGTCACCCAGGCCCTGAAAGAAGCGACCGGTTCCGGCTGGACCGTGGAACACGGCCAACCCTGAGCCCGGCCGCCCTCACGGCGGGTGGGCCGGCAGCGCCCACAGCTGCACCTCGGACACCCCGTGGCGCTGGATGCCCAGCGCCACCGCCGCGGCGTGGCTCAGGTCGACGATGCGGCGGGCCAGGTGCGGGCCTCGGTCGGTGACGCGCACCACCACCTCGCGCCCCGTGCGCAAACTGCGCACCACAATTTCGGTGCCGAAGGGCAAGGTGGGGTGGGCGGCGGTCAGGGCGTGCCGGTTGTAGCGCTCACCGCTGGCCGTGCGCCGGCCGTGGAAGCGCTGGTGGTAAAACGAGGCCAGCCCTTGCTGCAAGGGCTGGGGCGCCGGCTGCGGGCCGGCCTCAGCCTCAGCCTCAGCCTCAGGCAGAGCTTCAACGCCGACATCAACGTCTGCCACCGCGGCTTCGAGGCCCGGCGCCAGGACCAGGGCCGTGGCCTCGGGCAGGGCTTGAGCGGCTGCCGCCGCGGCCAGCCAACACACCCACCCCAGGGCCAGCCCAGACCCCACGCGGCCCATCCGCACGCTTCAGCCCAGGCCCAGGCGGTCGCAAATCGCCAGCGTGGCTTCGCTCTGGTTCATGGTGTAGAAGTGCAGGCCGGGCACGCCCGCGGTGCGCAGTTGGTCGCACAGGTCGGTCACCACGTCCAGGCCAAACGCCTTGATCGATTCGACGTCGTCGCCATACGCCTGCAGGCGCAGGCGGATCCAGCGCGGCACCTCGGCGCCGCAGCTGTCGGCGAAGCGCAGGATGCCGCTGGCGTTGATGATGGGCATGATGCCCGGCACCACCGGGATGTCGGCGCCCTTGGCGTAGGCGTCGTCCACAAAGCGGAAGTAGGCGTCGGTGTTGAAGAAGAACTGGGTGATGGCCGAGTTGGCCCCGGCGCGCACCTTGGCCACGTAGGCGTCCACGTCGGCCTCGGGCGACTTGGCCTGCGGGTGCATTTCGGGGTAGGCGGCCACCTCCAGGTGGAAGTGGTCGCCGGTTTCGGCGCGGATGAACTGGACCAGATCGGCGGCGTACCGGAACTCGCCCATGGCACCGTAACCGCTGGGCAGATCGCCGCGCAAGGCGACCAGGCGGCGCAGCCCCATGCGCTGGAACAAGGCCAGCTTTTCGCGCACCGACTCGCGGGTGGCACCGACGCAGGTGAAATGCGACGCGCCGCTCTGGCCTTCGTCCAGAATCGCCTGCACGGTTTGCAAGGTGCCGTCTTGGGTGGAGCCGCCCGCGCCGTAGGTCACCGAACAGAATTCGGGCCGCTTGGCGTACAGCTTCTCGCGCACGGCGCGCAACTTGGTCGCGCCTTCCGCCGTCTTGGGCGGAAAAAACTCAAAACTCAGGGGCAAGCCCATACGAAAAACTCCCGGTTGCCATCACCGCCGGTGATGGCGCTTTCAAAATAGGCCCGCAGGGTGAGGCCGTTCGCGGCGCAGGCTTGCGCCATGCGCGCCTGCACCTGCGCGTAGCGGCTCGCGTCCTTGACCAGACCGCCTTTGCCAATGTCCTGCGGCTGCAGCTCGAACTGGGGCTTGACCAGCATCAGCAGGCCGTTCCCCCCGGGTCGCAGCAGCGGCACCAGTGCCGGCCACACCAGCGTTTGCGAGATGAAGGAGAGGTCCCCCACCACCAGGTCGAACGGCCCGGTGGCCTGGGCCCCGGCGGCGGCCTGCAGGCGCGCGGCCGACAGTTCGCGGGCGTTGCATTTCTCCACCGCCGTCACGCGCGCGTCCTGGCGCAGGCGGGGGTGCAACTGTCCCTGGCCCACGTCCACGCCCACCACCTGGGCGGCGCCGTGTTGCAGCAAACAATCGGTGAAACCGCCGGTGCTTTGGCCCACGTCCAGGCACACCGCCCCATGCACCGGCACCCCGGTGTGGCGCAGGGCGCCCTCGAGCTTCAGGCCCCCGCGCGACACATAGCGCGACTCGGCGGCATCGGTCAGGGCCAGCTCGGCATGGGCCGGCACCGCCTCGCCGCTCTTGGCCACGGGGCGCCAAGCGCCTTCACCCGCGGCGGGCAGTCGCCAGCGCACCCCCGCGGCGATCAACCGCTGGGCCTGCGAGCGCGACGCGGCCAGGCCCCGTTCGACGAGCAACTGGTCCGCGCGCATGGCCGGTCAGTAGCGGTAGGTGTCGGGCTTGTACGGGCCCTGCTTGGGCACGCCGATGTAGGCGGCCTGCTCGTCGCTCAACTCGGTCAGCATGGCGCCGACCTTCTTCAGGTGCAGGCGCGCGACCTTCTCGTCCAGGTGCTTGGGCAGCACATAGACCTTGCCCACGTCGTAGCCTTCGGGGTGGCAGAACAGCTCGATCTGGGCGATGGTCTGGTTGGCGAAGGAGCTGGACATCACGAAGCTGGGGTGGCCGGTGCCGCAACCCAGGTTCACCAGGCGGCCTTTGGCCAGCAGGATGATGCGCTTGCCGTCCGGGAAGATCACGTGGTCCACCTGGGGCTTGACCTCTTCCCACTGGCACTTCTCTTCGAGCTTGGCCACCTGGATCTCGTTGTCGAAGTGGCCGATGTTGCAGACAATGGCCTGGTCTTTCATGGCGGCCATGTGCTCGTAGGTGATGACGTCGCGGTTGCCGGTGGTGGTCACGAAAATGTCGGCCTTGTCGGCGGCCCACTCCATGGTCACGACCTTGTAGCCTTCCATCGCGGCCTGGAGGGCGTTGATGGGGTCGATCTCGGTCACCCACACTTGGGCGCTCAGGGCACGCAGGGCTTGGGCACTGCCCTTGCCCACGTCGCCGTAACCGGCGACCACGGCCACCTTGCCGGCGATCATCACGTCGGTGGCGCGCTTGATGCCGTCCACCAGCGACTCGCGGCAGCCGTACAGGTTGTCGAACTTGGACTTGGTGACCGAGTCGTTGACGTTGATGGCGCGGAACATCAGCGTGCCCTTGGCCGACATTTCCTTCAGGCGGTGCACGCCGGTGGTGGTCTCTTCGGTCACGCCGATGATCTGGGCGCTCTTGCGGCTGTACCAGGTGCTGTCCTCGGCCAGCTTGGCTTTGATGGCCGCAAACAAGATGCGCTCTTCATCGCTGCCGGGGTTGGCCAGCACGCTCTGGTCTTTTTCGGCCTGCTTGCCCAGGTGCATCAGCAGCGTTGCGTCGCCGCCGTCGTCCAGAATCATGTTGGGGCCTTCGCCCTCGGTGCCCTTGGCGCCGAAGTCGAAGATGCGGTGGGTGTAGTCCCAGTAGTCGACCAGGGTTTCGCCCTTGACGGCGAACACCGGCGTGCCGTTGGCGGCGATGGCGGCGGCGGCGTGGTCCTGGGTGGAGAAGATGTTGCACGAGGCCCAGCGGACTTGCGCGCCCAAGGCCTGCAGGGTCTCGATCAGCACCGCCGTCTGGATGGTCATGTGCAGCGAACCGGTGATGCGCGCGCCCTTCAGGGGCTGCTTGGCCGCGAATTCCTCGCGAATGGCCATCAGACCGGGCATTTCGGTTTCGGCGATGCGGATTTCCTTGCGGCCCCACTCGGCCAGACCGATGTCGGTGATGGCGCAGTCGGCGTTCACGGGGTGTTTCAGGGATGCGTTCATGGTGGCTCCAAAGCACAGCTTCGCGGACGAAGCGTCGTCAAAAAACCACTGACTCGGAGAAAAAGGAACTCACCGCACGGCCAGTGGGTGAGCGTCGTTGCGGATGGAGGCCAAGCGCGGCTTGACCGACTGCCGAGCCTCGCGTCCCGTGGGCCGGATCACCCGGGTGTGGACGCTGCAACGCTCCTCGGCAGACCTGTATTATAGAGAGAGGTACGGCAGCTTGCCAAGCGAGCGCCGGGGAGTGCCTCTCTATAATCGCCCAAACCCCAGCCGGACCCCGCCTTGAGCCAGCCCACGCCCACCCCTCCCAACGCCCTGTCCCTCGTGGCCGCCGACATGCGGGCCGTGGACGCGGTGATCCAGCAGAGCCTGAGCAGCGACGTGCCGCTGGTGGGCCAGGTGGCCGAATACATCATCGGTGCCGGCGGCAAGCGGGTGCGCCCCGCCCTGCTGCTGCTGCTGTGCGGCGCACTGGGTTGCACCGACCCGCGCCGGCACAGCCTGGCCGCGGTGGTGGAATTCATCCACACCGCCACCCTGCTGCACGACGATGTGGTGGACGAATCCACCCTGCGCCGCGGCCGCGACACCGCCAACCAGGTGTTCGGCAACGCCGCCAGCGTGCTGGTGGGCGACTTCCTCTACTCCCGCGCCTTCCAGATGATGGTGGACGCGGGCAACATGCGCATCATGCAGGTGCTGGCCGACGCGACCAACGTGATCGCCGAGGGCGAGGTGCTGCAGCTGATGAACATGCACGACGCCTCGCTGGACGAGCAGGCCTACCTGCGCGTGATCCGTGCCAAGACGGCCAAGCTGTTCGAGGCCAGCGCCCGCCTGGCCGCCATCCTGGCGGGTGCCGACGCCGGGCTGGAAGCCCGTTGCGCCGACTACGGCCAGGCCCTGGGCGCCGCCTTCCAGGTGGTGGACGACGTGCTGGACTACGAGGGCAACGCCGCCGAGCTGGGCAAGAACCTGGGCGACGACCTGCGCGAAGGCAAGGTGACCCTGCCCATCATCTGCACCCTGCGCCGCTGCGACCCGGCCGACGCGGCGATGATCCGCGCGGCCATCGAGCAGGGCGACACCGCGCAACTGGACGAGATTTTGCGCGTCGTCAAGGACAGCGGCGGCCTGGAAGACGCGCGCCGGGCGGCCATGGCCGAGGCGCAACGTGCGATCGACGCGGCACGTGCACTGCCCGCGAATTTTTACGCCGAAGGTTTGGTACAATTGGCGGCTGTTCTGTTGGAGCGACGCTCCTGAGAACCCATCGGGGTGTAGCTTAGCCTGGTAGAGCGCTACGTTCGGGACGTAGAGGCCGGAGGTTCGAATCCTCTCACCCCGACCAGGAATTCTTTGACACATCG
>NZ_JAAQQT010000601.1:0-25222 GCF_011742065.1 Aquabacterium sp. A08 | reverse complement strand
GCCGCAGCCTGGCCGGCCTGCAGGTGATGTATTTTGAAGAAACGGTGGAAGACAAGCTCTGGAACCCGACCTTCATCTGCAACCACCCGACCGAGATTTCGCCGCTGGCGCGCGCCAACGACAACGATCCGACCGTGACCGAGCGCTTCGAGCTCTACATCACCGGGCGCGAGGTGGGCAACGGCTTCAGCGAACTGAACGACGCCGAAGACCAGGCCGCGCGCTTCCACGCCCAGGTGGCCAGCAAGGACGCCGGCGACGACGAGGCCATGTTCTACGACGCCGATTACGTGCGCGCGCTGGAGTACGGCATGCCGCCGGCCGGCGGTTGCGGCATCGGCATCGACCGCCTGATCATGCTGCTGACCGACAGCCCCAGCATCCGCGACGTGATCCTGTTCCCGGCGCTGCGCCGCGAGGCCTGAAGCGCGTCGCCGCTGGGCGGGGGCTGAAGGGCCCCCAGCGCCGCGCAACAAAAAGCCCGCAGACCGCGGGCTTTTTGTTGGGTGTGCGCCGGTTCAGGCGTAGGCTTCGAGCGATTTGCGCATCTTCTTCATGGCCGCCACCTCGATCTGGCGGATGCGCTCGGCGCTGACGCCGTATTCCGCCGCCAGCTCGTGCAGGGTCATGCCGCCGCTGCCGTCGTCGTTGACCTTGAGCCAGCGCTCGGCCACGATGCGGCGCGAGCGGTCGTCCAACTGCTCCAGCGCCTGGGCGATGCCGTCGCTGGCCAGCCGGTCGCGCTGGGACGATTCGATCACCGCGGTCGGCTCGTGCCGGGCGTCGGCCAGGTAGGCGATGGGGCCGTAGGCGTCCTCGCCGTCGTCACCGGGGCCGGGGTCCAGCACCACGTCGCCACCCGACAGCCGGGTTTCCATCTCCAGCACCTCTTCGCGCTTGACGTTCAGCTCGCGCGCCACCACGTCCACCTCGTGGTCGCTCAGGGTGTCGCGGTGGGTGTCGGCGTCCAGCGCGTCGGCCTTGAAGCCCTGCTTCATGCTGCGCAGGTTGAAGAACAGTTTGCGCTGGGCCTTGGTGGTGGCCACCTTCACCATGCGCCAGTTTTTCAGGATGTATTCGTGGATCTCGGCCTTGATCCAGTGCATGGCGTAGCTCACCAGGCGCACGCCCTGGCCCGGGTCGAACCGCTTGACCGCCTTCATCAGCCCGACGTTGCCTTCCTGGATCAGGTCGCCGTGGGGCAGGCCGTAACCCAGGTACTGGCGCGACACCGACACCACCAGCCGCAGGTGCGACATCACCAGCTTGCCGGCGGCTTCCAGATCGTTGTGCTGCTGCAGCCGCTGGGCGAAGTCGCGCTCCTCGTCGGCCGTCAGCAGGGGCAGGCGGTTGACGGCGGAAATGTACGCGTCCAAATTGCCCAGCGGGGGCAGCACCACGGCCGAGTGGGACCATCCCCGCGCGGCCGGGGCCAGGGTGTAGGGGTGTGCGGTGGCGTTCATGCGGTCTTCCCTCCAGAGTCGGCCTTGTGGGCCATGTCTTGATGTTAGCACTCTTGGGAGGCGAGTGCTAATGGGAAGTTCCCGGTGGGGTCAGCGCACCCCGACCCGGTTGCGCCCCTGCGCCTTGGCCGCATACAGCGCCGCGTCGGCGCGCAGCAGCACGTCTTTGGCCTGGGTGTCGTCGGGCCGCAGCAGGCTCAGCCCAATGCTGACCGTGACCGCCCCCACCACGGGAAAACCGGTGTCGGCCACGGCCTGGCGAATTTTTTCGGCCACGGTGTGGGCGTCCTCGGGGCTGGGGTCTTCCGGCAGCAGCACCACAAACTCCTCGCCACCAAAGCGCGCCACGAAGTCGGTCACCCGGGTGGCCTGGCGCAGCACCTGGGCAAAGGCCTGCAGCACCTGGTCGCCCACGTCGTGGCTGTGGCCGTCGTTGATGCGCTTGAAGTGGTCGATGTCCAGCACCAGCAGGGCAAAACCGCGGCCGGTGCGCTGGCGGATCTGCATCAGCTCGTCCAGGCGCTCCTCCAGACGGCGCCGGTTGAAGACGCCGGTGAGGGGGTCGGTGGTGGCGCGCCGCTCCAGCTCGGCGTTGGCCTGTTGCAGCGCTTCTGTGCGCTCGGTCACCTTGGCCTCAAGTTCCTGTTCGTGCGCCAGCAGGGTGTGCGTCATGGACTGGAGCGAACGGCTCAGGCGCTCCACCTCCAGAATGTCGAGGTCGCTCGGAAACTGCGGGCTGGCCTTGCGGGTTTCGATGCGGTGGGCCGCTTCGGTCAGTTGTTCCAGCGGCCGGGCGATGTGCACCGCCATGCGGTAGGCCACGAAGGCGAACAGGGCGGCGGTGGCCAGGCCCAGCCACAGCAGGTGCTGACGCAGGGCCCAGGCGTCGGCCAGTGCCCGCTGTTCCGGCTGGCGCAGCACCACCTGCCAGCCCAACACCGTGCTGGCGGTGGGGGGCAGGGTGGCGCTGGCCGTCAGGTGGTCGCCCCCGTCGTTCCAGGCCAGCAGGCGGGCTGGGGCGTCGGTCGCGTGGGCGCTGTCGGGGCCTGGGGCCAGGTCGGTGGCCCGGGCGCCGGCCAAGCGCAGGGGGTAGAGCACCCGGCCCTCGCGGTCGAGCAGCAGCAGTTCCACCCCGTCTTCGAGGTGCCGCTCCTCCAGCACGCGTTGCGCCGACTGCCAGACCCAGTCCCAGTGGATGTGGGCGGCCACCACCCCCACCAGGTGGGCGCCGTTTTGCACCGGGGCCGCGATGTCGATGAAGCGCAGGGTGGTCCCATCGGCCACCGGGTGGGTGATGAGTTGCGCCAGCAGTTGGGCCTCGTGCACGTCGCCCACGTACAGGCCATGGCGCCCGGCCTGAAACCAGGTGCGGTGGCTGACGTCTTGCCCTTGCAGAAAGCCTTGGGTGGCCTGCTGCACGCGACCGGTGCGGTCGGTCACGCCCAGCCAGGCGTATTCGGGCCGCAGCCGCTGGCGCCGCTCCAACGAGTTGGCCACGTCAGGGTCGTCCCACTGGCCGCGCTGCATGTGCGGCGCCTGGCTGAGCATCAGCAGCTCCAGTTCGCGCTCCCGCAGGCTGTTGCTGAGCTGCGTGGCGGCGGCGCGGGCCAGGCCCTGCAGGGCGGCGCCCTGGGCCTGGGTCAGGTCCTGCACCACCAGCCGGCCCAGGTAAAAGCCGGCCAGCAACAGCACCAGCAGCGACAGGCCGCCGAACCAGAAGGTCAGCTGGCTTTTGAAACTGCGGGGTTCGAACGTGGCGTCGCGCATGGTCGCTGCAAATGATAAGAGCATTTCTGTCGCCCCTGTCACCTGGATGACCCGGTGAACTTCCCCCCGCGAGCGGTCTCTAGCCAAAGACAGTGGCCGGCAGGAGTGCGTATGAAAGCGGCAGACGTGCGTTCGTTCTGGGTGGGGTGTGGGTGGTTGGCGGCGGCGGCGCTGGCCTGGGCCGGCGGCCCACGGGTGGAGGTGGTGGCCCAGGGGCTGGCGCACCCCTGGGGTCTGGCCTTTCTGGACGGCGGCCAGATGCTGGTGACCGAGCGCCCCGGGCGCCTGCGCTGGGTGTCGGCCCAAGGACGGGTCGGCGAGCCGATCGAAGGCGTGCCGGCGGTGGTGGCGCAAGGGCAGGGCGGCTTGCTGGACGTGCAGGCCGACCACGACTTCGCCCGCAACCGGCGCATTTACCTGTGCTACGCCGAACCCGACGCCCAGGGTTCGGGCAACTCCACCGCGCTGGCGGTGGCCCAGCTGTCGGCCGACGCACGCCGGCTGGAGGGCTTGCGGGTGCTGTTCCGCCAGCAGCCCAAGGTGGCCAGCCGCCAACATTTCGGCTGCCGCATCGTCGAAACGCCCGACGGGCACCTGTTCCTGACCCTGGGCGACCGCGGCCACCTCATGGCCGACGCCCAGACCCTGGACAACCACCACGGCAAGGTGGTGCGGCTGCGCAAGGACGGGGGCGTGCCCGCCGACAACCCGCTGGTGGGGCGCCCCGGTGCCCTGCCCGAAATCTGGAGTTGGGGCCACCGCAACCTGCAGGGCGCGGCCTGGGGACCGGACGGTGCGCTGTGGACGGTGGAGCACGGCCCGCAGGGCGGCGACGAACTGAACCGGCCCGGGCCCGGCCGCAACCACGGCTGGCCGGTGGTCACCCATGGCGAGCAGTACGGCGGTGGCCGCATCGGGGCGGGCATCACCCGGCAGGCCGGCATGGTCGACCCGCTGCACCAGTGGACGCCGTCCATCGCTCCCTCGGGCCTGGCTTGGCTGGCCAGTGACCGCTACGGGCCGGCGTGGCAGGGCAGCCTGTTTGTGGGCTCGCTCAAGTTCCGCCAGTTGGTGCGCCTGGAATTGCGCGACGGCCGGGTGGTGCGCGAGGAGCGCCTGCTGACCGACCTGGGCCAGCGCGTGCGCGACGTGCGCGTGGGCCCCGACGGCCTGCTCTACTTGCTCACCGATGAGCCCCGGGGCCAGTTGCTGCGGCTGCGGCCGGGTTGAGCGCCGCGGTCAGCGCGGCGCCACCAGGTCCCAAAAAGCCGGCGGCATGGGGGCGACGCGGCGCGTGGCGCGGTCCACGAAGACGATGCCGATCTTGCCCCGGGCCACGGCGCGGCCGGTTTCGCGTTCGTCCATGCGGAAGGCCAGGTCGAAGCCGTAGCGGTTGGGGTCTTGCGGGCACAGCCGCACCCGCAGGGTTTCGCCGTGGAAGCCTTCCGACAGGTACTGCGCCCCGATGTCACCTACCACGATGGGGTGGCCGGCCACGTCCGCTTCGGTGTAGCCCAGGCTGCGGAAAAACCGGACCCGTGCTTCGGACACCAGCGTCAGCAGCTGGGCGTTGTCGAGGTGACCGCCCTGGTTGACGTGGCTGATGTAGATGGCGATGTCGGTGCTGAAGCGGTCGCGTTCGGGCGGGGCAAACTGGAGGCGGGGCATGGCTGGGGCATTCGGTGGGGGCGCCCCGGTGGGGCACGCAAGGCCCCGATTGTCGCGCGAGCGTGCCCGGGCCGAGCGTGTGACAATCAGCACTTGGCCGGTCCCGCAGACCGGCGTTTGACGGACACACACCATGGAACCCTCCACCTGGCTGGCATTTTTCGCGGCCTCCTGGGCCATCAGCATTTCGCCCGGGGCCGGGGCGGTCGCGGCCATGAGCGCCGGGCTCAACCACGGCTTTCGGCGCGGCTACGTCACCACGTTGGGTCTGGTGCTGGGCATCTGGACGCAGCTGGTGGTGGTGGGCCTGGGCCTGGGCGCACTGGTGGCCACCTCGTCCACCGCCTTCCAGGTGGTCAAGTGGCTGGGCGTGGCCTACCTAGTGTGGCTGGGCGTGCAGCAGTGGCGGGCCCCGGCGCGGCCACTGGCGGCCCTGCGCGACGGTGCGGCCCAGGCCTCGGTGCGCAGCATGGTGTTGCGCGGTTGGCTCATCAACGCGGTCAACCCCAAAGGCACGGTGTTTCTGCTGGCCGTGGTGCCGCAGTTCCTCGACCTGACGCAGCCGCTGGCGCCGCAGTACGCCGTCATCGGCCTGACGCTGGGCTTCACCGACCTGGTGGTGATGGCCGGGTACACCGCGCTGGCCGCACGGGTGCTGTCGGCGCTCAAGTCCACCGCCCACATGCGCGCCATGAACCGGGTGTTTGGGGCCCTGTTCGT
This sequence comes from Aquabacterium sp. A08, assembly GCF_011742065.1. Taxonomy (NCBI): domain Bacteria; kingdom Pseudomonadati; phylum Pseudomonadota; class Betaproteobacteria; order Burkholderiales; family Sphaerotilaceae; genus Aquabacterium; species Aquabacterium sp. A08. The sequence continues at coordinate 19,604 of NZ_JAAQQT010000601.1, read as the reverse complement.
GGCGGCGGGCGCCTTGTTGTCGCTGTTCAAGCGCGCGCCCTGAGGGGCCAGGCCGCCGTGCCGGCGGTCAGGGCGGCGGGGCCTGCATGTGGATGACGCCGAAGGGGCATTTGGCCTCGCACAGGCGGCAACCGGTGCAGCGGTCCGCGTCGTGCAGGGTGGCGGTCTTGCGCCAGCCCTGGCGCTCCAGGCTGAGCAGATCGAATGGGCAGGCCGCCACGCACCAGCCGCAGCCGGTGCAGCGCGAACCGTTGATGACCGGGAGGCGGCGGCGTTCGGGGTTCACTGGGGGGAGGGGCGGGGCCCGCCGGGGCGGTCAGTCCGCGTCCAGCCAGGCGCAGATCGGCGCCCAGTCGTCCAGGTCTTTGGCCACGCGCCCGGGGGCCACATCGAACAGCGTCAGGCCGTGCAGCGCCAGCCGCACGTAGTTCTGCGTGTCGCGCAAATGGCCCAGCACCGGAAAGCCCAGCCCCTCGGCGAAGGCCCGTAGCCGCTCCGCGGCGATGGTGCGCTGGTCCACCCGCATGCCCACCACCGCGATGTCCAGGTCCGCCGCCCGCCGGCGTTCCTGCAGTTCGTCGAGGAATTGGCGGGTGGCCAGCATGTCGAACAGGCTGGGTTGCAGCGGGATCAGCAGCTTGTCGGCGCGTTTGAGCACCTCTTTCAGGCCCTTGCCGTGCAGGCCGGCCGGGGTGTCCAGCACCACGTGGGTGGTGCCCCGGGGCGGGCGCAGCACCTCGCTGCCCGACGCGTCCCAGCCCACGATGGGCCGGGCCTCGGGCGGGCGGATGCCCAGCCAGCCGCTCGACGACTGCTGCCGGTCGGCGTCGCCCAGCATGACGGTGCGCCCCTGGCGCGCCAGGTAACCCGCCACGTTGGTGGACAGGGTGGACTTGCCCACCCCGCCCTTGGGGTTGGCGACGACGATGACGGGCATGGCGTGCTCAGGCCACGGGGGGCTTGGCCGCGGACGCACGGCGCGCTGGGCGTGCGCGTGGCGCGCGGGCCACTGTCGGGGCGGCATCGGCGGCGCTGGACGCGGGTGCCGGGGTGTCAATGGCTGGCGTTGCATCGGTGGCCGCTTCCACCGCCGGCCGGCCGGTTTTCAGGGTGGGCACCGCACCCAGGGCTTTTTTCAGGGCGGCGTCGCTCAGGCCATCCAGCGCCTTCAGGCCGGCCCGCAGCAGCTCGCTCTTTTTCACCGCCAGCGACAGGCCCAGCGCCCGGGTCTTGAGGGCTTCGATGCGCACGTATTCGTCTTTGGGCATGCAGAAGCTGTCCCGCACCAGCTTCATTTTCTTGGGCTTGTCGGCGTCGCGTGTTTTCTGGCTCATGGCTGTTCCAAGGGAGTGAATCTTGTAAACAGTATATACCGTATGTGTGGTTGATGGGGCTAGGTGGTCGCCGCGGTCTCGCCCTGGCGGGCGGCGGTGTACAGCTCGTCGAGGTGCGCCAGCAGCGTGGTGGTCACGGTGGCGTCCACGCTGCCTTCGGCCTGCCGCTGGCGCATGAAGTCCGCCACCGCGTCGCGGTCCAGTCCCGCACGGTAGGGGCGGTCCTGGACCATGGCCTGGAAAATGTCCGCCACCCGCAGAATGCGGGCTTCCAGCGGCAGTTGATCCGCGTCCAGTCCATGCGGGTAGCCGTGGCCACCGGGGGCTTCGTGGTGGTCAGCCGCCCAGGCGGTGATGTGCTCGAACCCCCGGATTTTTTTGAGGATTTGCAGCGTCTCAAAGCTGTGGGTGTTCATCACAAGGCGCTCATCGGGGTCCAGCGGGCCGGGCTTTTCCAGGATGTGGTCAGGCACCCGCAGTTTGCCGATGTCGTGCAGCAGGCCAGCGATTTCCAGTTCCTCACAGCGTTCGGGCGCCACCCCCAACCGTTCGGCCAACCGGCGCGCGACCTGGGCCACGCCGAGCGAGTGCGTCTGCGTGAAACGGCATTTGGTGTCCACGATTTGCGAGAACAGCCGCGCCAGTTGCCGCAGTTCGGTGTGCGACAGCGTGCAGGGCAGGGCGTTGCGGGCCATGTCGCCCAGGTAGTTGTGCAGGGCGCTGGCTTCCAGGTTCAGCCAGAAGGCTTCGTGGGTCGAGGCGCGCAGGAAAGCCTCAACCAGGATGGGGTCGAAATAGCGGCCACTGTGCCGGACGATGGCTGCGCGCGCGTCCGGGCTGTGCCGCAGCGCCTGACCGCTGGCGTAGTACGGGGCCAGGGTGGCATCCACCCGGTCCACCAGCAGGATCAGGTTGGCCGCCCGCGCGGTGTGATCGTCCACTTTCAGGCGCTGCAGTTCGTCCCAGCGGGTGTGGTGGTACAGCACGGGCAGGGCCATGTCGCGCAGCGGCGCAAAGTCCTTGAGCAGTTCGTACCCCACACGGCAGTGGGTTTGCGAGCCGGTCCAGTCGAATTCGCTCACCAAGTGCAAATGGGTTTCGGTGTTGGACACGCCCACGTCGTGCAGCAGCCCCAGGTCGAACAAAAAACGCACCTGTGCGTCATCGGCACCCAGGGTTTTGGCGCATTCGGCGGCCATCACCCCCACGCGTTTGCCGTGGGCCACATCGTCGATGCCCACGAGGTCCAGGGCATCGGACAGGGCGTAAACGAATTGTCGGAGGTCGGCGGTGATGCTCATGCGGGGCGCGGCGGTGTAACCTGGAGCGTTCATTGTGGCGCCAACCCGGCGTTGTGGCCAGGGGAGGCCGTGGAACGTTGGGGGGGGGCGCGTTCGAGCGCATCGGCGGCGGGCGCCGGGCTCAAAAACAACAAAGCCCCAGCAAGTGGGGCTTTGGGTGACGATGTGTCAAAGAATTCCTGGTCGGGGTGAGAGGATTCGAACCTCCGGCCTCTACGTCCCGAACGTAGCGCTCTACCAGGCTAAGCTACACCCCGATGGGTTCTCAGGAGCGTCGCTCCAACAGAACAGCCGCCAATTGTACCAAACCTTCGGCGTAAAAATTCGCGGGCAGTGCACGTGCCGCGTCGATCGCACGTTGCGCCTCGGCCATGGCCGCCCGGCGCGCGTCTTCCAGGCCGCCGCTGTCCTTGACGACGCGCAAAATCTCGTCCAGTTGCGCGGTGTCGCCCTGCTCGATGGCCGCGCGGATCATCGCCGCGTCGGCCGGGTCGCAGCGGCGCAGGGTGCAGATGATGGGCAGGGTCACCTTGCCTTCGCGCAGGTCGTCGCCCAGGTTCTTGCCCAGCTCGGCGGCGTTGCCCTCGTAGTCCAGCACGTCGTCCACCACCTGGAAGGCGGCGCCCAGGGCCTGGCCGTAGTCGGCGCAACGGGCTTCCAGCCCGGCGTCGGCACCCGCCAGGATGGCGGCCAGGCGGGCGCTGGCCTCGAACAGCTTGGCCGTCTTGGCACGGATCACGCGCAGGTAGGCCTGCTCGTCCAGCGAGGCGTCGTGCATGTTCATCAGCTGCAGCACCTCGCCCTCGGCGATCACGTTGGTCGCGTCGGCCAGCACCTGCATGATGCGCATGTTGCCCGCGTCCACCATCATCTGGAAGGCGCGGGAGTAGAGGAAGTCGCCCACCAGCACGCTGGCGGCGTTGCCGAACACCTGGTTGGCGGTGTCGCGGCCGCGGCGCAGGGTGGATTCGTCCACCACATCGTCGTGCAGCAGGGTGGCGGTGTGGATGAATTCCACCACCGCGGCCAGGCTGTGCCGGCGCGGGTCGGTGCAACCCAGTGCGCCGCACAGCAGCAGCAGCAGGGCGGGGCGCACCCGCTTGCCGCCGGCACCGATGATGTATTCGGCCACCTGGCCCACCAGCGGCACGTCGCTGCTCAGGCTCTGCTGGATCACCGCGTCCACGGCCCGCATGTCGGCGGCCACGAGGGACAGGGCGTTGGGAGGGGTGGGCGTGGGCTGGCTCAAGGCGGGGTCCGGCTGGGGTTTGGGCGATTATAGAGAGGCACTCCCCGGCGCTCGCTTGGCAAGCTGCCGTACCTCTCTCTATAATACAGGTCTGCCGAGGAGCGTTGCAGCGTCCACACCCGGGTGATCCGGCCCACGGGACGCGAGGCTCGGCAGTCGGTCAAGCCGCGCTTGGCCTCCATCCGCAACGACGCTCACCCACTGGCCGTGCGGTGAGTTCCTTTTTCTCCGAGTCAGTGGTTTTTTGACGACGCTTCGTCCGCGAAGCTGTGCTTTGGAGCCACCATGAACGCATCCCTGAAACACCCCGTGAACGCCGACTGCGCCATCACCGACATCGGTCTGGCCGAGTGGGGCCGCAAGGAAATCCGCATCGCCGAAACCGAAATGCCCGGTCTGATGGCCATTCGCGAGGAATTCGCGGCCAAGCAGCCCCTGAAGGGCGCGCGCATCACCGGTTCGCTGCACATGACCATCCAGACGGCGGTGCTGATCGAGACCCTGCAGGCCTTGGGCGCGCAAGTCCGCTGGGCCTCGTGCAACATCTTCTCCACCCAGGACCACGCCGCCGCCGCCATCGCCGCCAACGGCACGCCGGTGTTCGCCGTCAAGGGCGAAACCCTGGTCGACTACTGGGACTACACCCACCGCATCTTCGACTTCGGCGCCAAGGGCACCGAGGGCGAAGGCCCCAACATGATTCTGGACGACGGCGGCGACGCAACGCTGCTGATGCACCTGGGCAAGCAGGCCGAAAAAGACCAGAGCGTGCTGGCCAACCCCGGCAGCGATGAAGAGCGCATCTTGTTTGCGGCCATCAAAGCCAAGCTGGCCGAGGACAGCACCTGGTACAGCCGCAAGAGCGCCCAGATCATCGGCGTGACCGAAGAGACCACCACCGGCGTGCACCGCCTGAAGGAAATGTCGGCCAAGGGCACGCTGATGTTCCGCGCCATCAACGTCAACGACTCGGTCACCAAGTCCAAGTTCGACAACCTGTACGGCTGCCGCGAGTCGCTGGTGGACGGCATCAAGCGCGCCACCGACGTGATGATCGCCGGCAAGGTGGCCGTGGTCGCCGGTTACGGCGACGTGGGCAAGGGCAGTGCCCAAGCCCTGCGTGCCCTGAGCGCCCAAGTGTGGGTGACCGAGATCGACCCCATCAACGCCCTCCAGGCCGCGATGGAAGGCTACAAGGTCGTGACCATGGAGTGGGCCGCCGACAAGGCCGACATTTTCGTGACCACCACCGGCAACCGCGACGTCATCACCTACGAGCACATGGCCGCCATGAAAGACCAGGCCATTGTCTGCAACATCGGCCACTTCGACAACGAGATCCAGGTGGCCAAGCTCGAAGAGAAGTGCCAGTGGGAAGAGGTCAAGCCCCAGGTGGACCACGTGATCTTCCCGGACGGCAAGCGCATCATCCTGCTGGCCAAAGGCCGCCTGGTGAACCTGGGTTGCGGCACCGGCCACCCCAGCTTCGTGATGTCCAGCTCCTTCGCCAACCAGACCATCGCCCAGATCGAGCTGTTCTGCCACCCCGAAGGCTACGACGTGGGCAAGGTCTATGTGCTGCCCAAGCACCTGGACGAGAAGGTCGCGCGCCTGCACCTGAAGAAGGTCGGCGCCATGCTGACCGAGTTGAGCGACGAGCAGGCCGCCTACATCGGCGTGCCCAAGCAGGGCCCGTACAAGCCCGACACCTACCGCTACTGACCGGCCATGCGCGCGGACCAGTTGCTCGTCGAACGGGGCCTGGCCGCGTCGCGCTCGCAGGCCCAGCGGTTGATCGCCGCGGGGGTGCGCTGGCGACTGCCCGCCGCGGGTGAAGGCGCTTGGCGCCCCGTGGCCAAGAGCGGCGAGGCGGTGCCGGCCCATGCCGAGCTGGCCCTGACCGATGCCGCCGAGTCGCGCTATGTGTCGCGCGGGGGCCTGAAGCTCGAGGGCGCCCTGCGCCACACCGGGGTGCCGGTGCATGGGGCGGTGTGCCTGGACGTGGGCCAAAGCACCGGCGGTTTCACCGATTGTTTGCTGCAACACGGCGCCGCCCAGGTGGTGGGCGTGGACGTGGGCCAGGGACAGTTGCACCCCCGCCTGCGCCAGGACGCGCGCGTGACGGCGGTGGAGAAATGCAACGCCCGCGAACTGTCGGCCGCGCGCCTGCAGGCCGCCGCCGGGGCCCAGGCCACCGGGCCGTTCGACCTGGTGGTGGGGGACCTCTCCTTCATCTCGCAAACGCTGGTGTGGCCGGCACTGGTGCCGCTGCTGCGACCCGGGGGGAACGGCCTGCTGATGCTGGTCAAGCCCCAGTTCGAGCTGCAGCCGCAGGACATTGGCAAAGGCGGTCTGGTCAAGGACGCGAGCCGCTACGCGCAGGTGCAGGCGCGCATGGCGCAAGCCTGCGCCGCGAACGGCCTCACCCTGCGGGCCTATTTTGAAAGCGCCATCACCGGCGGTGATGGCAACCGGGAGTTTTTCGTATGGGCTTGCCCCTGAGTTTTGAGTTTTTTCCGCCCAAGACGGCGGAAGGCGCGACCAAGTTGCGCGCCGTGCGCGAGAAGCTGTACGCCAAGCGGCCCGAATTCTGTTCGGTGACCTACGGCGCGGGCGGCTCCACCCAAGACGGCACCTTGCAAACCGTGCAGGCGATTCTGGACGAAGGCCAGAGCGGCGCGTCGCATTTCACCTGCGTCGGTGCCACCCGCGAGTCGGTGCGCGAAAAGCTGGCCTTGTTCCAGCGCATGGGGCTGCGCCGCCTGGTCGCCTTGCGCGGCGATCTGCCCAGCGGTTACGGTGCCATGGGCGAGTTCCGGTACGCCGCCGATCTGGTCCAGTTCATCCGCGCCGAAACCGGCGACCACTTCCACCTGGAGGTGGCCGCCTACCCCGAAATGCACCCGCAGGCCAAGTCGCCCGAGGCCGACGTGGACGCCTACGTGGCCAAGGTGCGCGCCGGGGCCAACTCGGCCATCACCCAGTTCTTCTTCAACACCGACGCCTACTTCCGCTTTGTGGACGACGCCTACGCCAAGGGCGCCGACATCCCGGTGGTGCCGGGCATCATGCCCATCATCAACGCCAGCGGCATCCTGCGCTTCGCCGACAGCTGCGGCGCCGAGGTGCCGCGCTGGATCCGCCTGCGCCTGCAGGCGTATGGCGACGACGTCGAATCGATCAAGGCGTTTGGCCTGGACGTGGTGACCGACCTGTGCGACCAACTGCGCACCGCGGGCGTGCCCGGCCTGCACTTCTACACCATGAACCAGAGCGAAGCCACGCTGGCGATTTGCGACCGCCTGGGCCTGGGCTGAAGCGTGCGGATGGGCCGCGTGGGGTCTGGGCTGGCCCTGGGGTGGGTGTGTTGGCTGGCCGCGGCGGCAGCCGCTCAAGCCCTGCCCGAGGCCACGGCCCTGGTCCTGGCGCCGGGCCTCGAAGCCGCGGTGGCAGACGTTGATGTCGGCGTTGAAGCTCTGCCTGAGGCTGAGGCTGAGGCTGAGGCCGGCCCGCAGCCGGCGCCCCAGCCCTTGCAGCAAGGGCTGGCCTCGTTTTACCACCAGCGCTTCCACGGCCGGCGCACGGCCAGCGGTGAGCGCTACAACCGGCACGCCCTGACCGCCGCCCACCCCACCTTGCCCTTCGGCACCGAAATTGTGGTGCGCAGTTTGCGCACGGGGCGCGAGGTGGTGGTGCGCGTCACCGACCGAGGCCCGCACCTGGCCCGCCGCATCGTCGACCTGAGCCACGCCGCGGCGGTGGCGCTGGGCATCCAGCGCCACGGGGTGTCCGAGGTGCAGCTGTGGGCGCTGCCGGCCCACCCGCCGTGAGGGCGGCCGGGCTCAGGGTTGGCCGTGTTCCACGGTCCAGCCGGAACCGGTCGCTTCTTTCAGGGCCTGGGTGACCCAGGGCAGGGTCTCGCGCCATTGCGCGGCCAGGGTGAAGGGTGGGTTGATGACGTGCATCCCGCTGGCGCGCATGGCGGTGTGTGAACGCCCTTGGGCCACTTGGGTGCTGGTGCCCTCGGTGGGCGTCAGGCCCACGTTGAGTTCCGCCTGGGCCCAGGCGCGGCCCGCGCGGGTGGACAAACTCTTGAGCTTGCGCGCCAGGGCGTGCGCCTCGGGCCGGGCGATGACCGGGTACCACACCGCGTAGGTGCCGGTGGGGAAGCGCTTGAGCGCGTCCTCCAGGCAATCGACCACGGCCTGGTAGTCGGTCTTGAGTTCGTAGCTCGGGTCCATCAGCACCAGGCCGCGCCGGGTGGGTGGCGGCAGCAGGCCTTTGAGGCCCTCGAAGCCGCTGCGCCGCAGCACCTCGATCTGCTTGCCCCGGCCCAGTTCGGCCACCTGCTTGTCGAGCAGCTTGGCGTCGGTGGGGTGCACCTCGAACAGCTTGAGTTTGTCTTGCGGACGCAGCAGCGCCTGGCTGATCCAGGGCGAGCCGGGGTAGGTGCGCCACTGGGCGCCGGGGTTGAAGGCCTGCACCTGCGCCAGGTAGGCCTGGGCCATCTCGGGCACACCTTCGCCCTGGGCTTGGGCCTGCCGCGCGGCGGCCTGCAGGCGGAACACGCCCGCGTCCGATTCGCCGGAGGTGCGGGCATGGTCCTGGTCCAGCCGGTACACGCCGGCCCCGGCGTGGGTGTCCACCACGGTCAGGCCGGTGTCTTTCTGGCCGAGGTAATGCAACAGGGCCACCTGCGTCATGTGCTTGAGCACATCGGCGTGGTTGCCCGCGTGGAAGGCGTGACGGTAACTGAACATGGGGCGGATGGTACCCCATGACCCCAACGGCCCGGGGCAGCGCCCGGGCCGGTTCTGGGTCAGCGGATCACGGCCAGGCGTTCGCGCTGTCCCGCCTTGAAGGTGTACAGCGTCAGGGCGGCGTTCTGGCGGTTGCCCTGTGCGTCGAAAGCGATCTTGCCGGAAGCGCCCTGGTACTGGATGGCCTTGAGCGCCGGCAGGTATTGCGCCGGGTCGGCCGATCCGGCGGTTTCCATGGCCTGGGCCAGCAGCTTCACGCCGTCGTAGGCGTAGGGGGCGTAGGCTTGCACCTCCAGGTTGTACTTGGCCTTGTAGTCGGCACGGAACTTCTCGGACAGGGCCACTTCGTCGCCGTCCACGCCGCCGGCTTCGACGCAGTACACCTGGCCGTCGCCCAGGGCCTCGGCCGCGAGCTGGATCATTTCGCCGGTGCACAGGCCGTCGCCGCCCACCAGCTTGGCCGGCATGCCCAGCTGGCGCATCTGGCGCAGCATCGGGCCGCCCACCGCGTCCATGCCGCCGAAGAAGATGGCGTCCGGCTTTTTGGCCTTGATGCTGGTCAGGATGGCGTTGAAGTCGGTCGCCTTGTCATTGGTGAACTCGCGCGCCACCACCTGGGCGCCCGCCGCCGTGGCGGCCTTTTCGAACTCGTCGGCCAGGCCCTGGCCGTAGGCGGTGCGGTCGTCGATGACCGCCACGGTCTTGGCTTGCAGCGACTCGACCGTGTAGCGGCCCATGGCGCTGCCTTGCTGCACGTCGTCGGCCACCAGGCGGAAGGCGCCGGCGTAGCCCTGGCGCGTCAGCTTGGGGTTGGTGGACGAGGGGGTGATCTGCGGGATGCCCGCGCTGTTGTAAATCTGCGAGGCCGGCAGGGTGGTGCCCGAGGTCAGGTGGCCGACCACGCCGTTCACCTGGGCGTCGGCCAGTTTCTGGGCGGCCGCGGTGCCTTGCTTGGGGTCGGCGGCGTCGTCTTCGGCCACCAGTTCAAAGCGCGCGGTCTGCTCGCCGATCTTCACGCCGGCGGCGTTCAGTTCCTCGATCGCCATGCGCGCGCCGTTTTCGTTGTCTTTACCCAGGTGCGCCACCGCGCCGCTGGTGGCGCCCACGTGGCCGATTTTCACCACCAGGGCGGTGCCGCCGGGGTTGGCCGGCGCGGCGGTGTCTTCGGTTTTGCTGCAGGCGGCGACCGACAGGGCGGCGGCCAGGGCGATGTAGGCGAGTTGGTGGTACATGGGGCGTGGGGGGATCGTGTGAAGGCGCACCGCGGTGTCCAACCTGGTGCATTTCGGGAAAACCCGGATTGTAGGCAGATGCACCGAAACCGGGCGGTTCATCAGAGGTTTGCGCACCGCTTCACGGTGTCTTATAATGGAAGGCTTCGCAGCGATTTTTGGGCTCCGCGGCGAAGTGGCCTGTACGGGCCAAACCCCACCTAAGAGGTTGCCAACAGAGCAACACCGACCGTGGAAAAGGGCCCGCCAAACCTTTTCTCAGAGAGAAAAACCATGCAAAAAGCAACCGTCAGCGCCAAGCCCGCTGAGGTGGTGCATGAGTGGTTTGTGATTGACGCCACCGATAAGGTGCTCGGACGTGTCGCCAGCGAAGTGGCACGCCGTCTGCGCGGCAAGCACAAGGCCATTTACACCCCTCACGTCGACACCGGCGACTTCATCGTCATCGTCAACGCAGCCAAACTGAAAGTCACGGGCACCAAGGCCCTGGACAAGATGTACTACCGTCACTCGGGCTTCCCCGGCGGTATCTACGGCACCAACTTCCGCGACCTGCAGGCCAAGCACCCCGGCCGCGCGCTGGAAAAGGCCGTCAAAGGCATGCTGCCCAAGGGTCCCCTGGGCTACGCCATGATCAAGAAGCTCAAGGTGTACGGCGGTGCTGAGCACCCGCACACTGCCCAGCAACCCCAAGTGTTGGACATCTAAGGAGCCGCCATGATTGGTGATTGGAACAATGGCACCGGCCGTCGCAAATCCAGCGTCGCCCGCGTGTTTCTGAAAAAAGGCTCCGGCAAGATCACGGTGAACGGCAAGGACATCGAGCAGTTCTTCGGCCGTCAGACCTCGATCATGATTGCCAAACAGCCGCTGGTGCTGACCGAGAACGTCGAGTCCTTCGACATCCAGGTCAACGTCCACGGTGGTGGCGAATCCGGCCAGGCCGGTGCGGTGCGTCACGGCATCACCCGCGCCCTGATCGACTACGACGCGGCCCTCAAGCCCGCCCTGAGCGCCGCCGGTTACGTGACCCGCGACGCCCGCGAAGTCGAACGTAAAAAGGTCGGTCTGCGTTCCGCACGCCGCCGCAAGCAGTTCTCCAAGCGTTGATTCGCCGGGACCTGCGCCCGCCACAGGGCCTGTGCCCCGTGGTGGGTGGTTCAAAAGCCGCGCTGGTTCGTGCCAGGGCGGCTTTTTTGTGGCCAGGCCGCCAGCGGGCGCCCCAAAAACCCTGACGGGGGTGCTGGGAATGGCCGCCGGCTTCAATGCCTGACCCTTTTGCTATAGTATTTGGCCCATCTGTATCTGAGTGGAATTTGCACCATGAGCGCTCTTGCCGAACACGTCGACACCGAAATGCCTGCTCCGCTGGTCTTCACCGACAGCGCCGCGGCCAAGGTGGCCGACCTGATTGCCGAGGAAGGCAACCCCGACCTCAAGCTGCGCGTCTTCGTGCAGGGCGGCGGTTGCTCGGGCTTCCAGTACGGCTTCACCTTCGACGAGGTGGTGAACGAGGACGACACCGAGATGAGCAAAAACGGCGTGTCGCTGTTGATCGACGCGATGAGCTACCAGTACCTGGTGGGCGCCGAGATCGACTACAAGGAAGACCTGCAGGGTGCGCAATTCGTGATCAAGAACCCGAACGCCACCACCACCTGCGGCTGCGGTTCCAGCTTCAGCGTCTGACGCCCTGAGGCGACCCGGTCGGCGGTTTTGCGTCAGGCTGGGTACACCGCCCCCAGCACCCGGGGGCCGGCGGCGCCGGTGACCTGCGGCTCGTTGCCCGGCAGGCCCTGCAGGCAGCGGTGGGCCAGCCAAGCAAACGCCGCGGCCTCTACCTGGTCCACGGGCCAGCCCACGGCATCGGTACGGGACACCCGTAAGCCCGGCAGGTGTTGCGCCAGGCGTTGCATCAGTACCGTGTTTCGGGCCCCCCCTCCGCAAACCAGCAGCGTCTCGGGCGGTGTGGGGCCCCAATCCAGCCCTTCCATGCCCATGACCAGGCTGTGGGCGGTCAGTTCCAGCAGGGTGGCTTGCACGTCGGCCGCCGGCAGCGGCGGGTGCTGCGCCAGGTGCTGTTCCAGCCACGCGGTGTTGAACAGGTCGCGGCCCGTGCTTTTGCGGCCTCGGGCCTGGAAATACGGCTCGTCCAGCAGGCTTTTCAGCAGTCCGCGGTGGACCTGACCGCTGTCCGCCCAGCGGCCCGCGTCGTCGTACCACTGGCCGGTGTGGCGCTGGCACCATTCGTCCATCAAGGCGTTGCCCGGGCCGGTGTCCAGGCCCAGCACCCGACCGTCGGCCGGCAGGGCGGTGAGGTTGGCCACGCCGCCGATGTTGGCCACCGCGACCGAGGTGCCGGCGCGGCCGAACACTTCGCGGTGGAAAGCGGGCACGAGCGGCGCCCCTTGGCCGCCGGCCGCGAGGTCGCGGCTGCGAAAGTCCGCCACCACGGCGATGCCGGTGAGTTCGGCCAACAGCGCGGGCTGGTTGAGTTGCAGGGTGTAGGGCGTGGTTTGCTGGGGCCCCGGCGGTGCATGCCGCACCGTCTGGCCGTGGGCGCCGATGGCGCGCACGTCGCGCCTGGACAGGCCGCTGCGTGTCAGCAGGTCGTGGACCACGCCCGCGTACAAGTGCACGAGTTGGTGCGCGGCCACCTGGCCACGGTGCAGCTCATCGGGTCCGCTCTGGTTCAGCGCCAGAAAGGCGGCGCGCAGCTCGGGCGGCATGGGGGCATGGGCCGCGACCAGTGGCTGGGCGCGATCGGCCTCGAAGGCCATCAGCACGCCATCCACCCCGTCGAGCGAGGTGCCCGACATCAGGCCGATGCAGTGCTCGCGCATGGGCGCGGAGGGGGTCAGTCGGCGCTGGCCTGGACCACGGTGGCCGCCGACGCGAGTTTCAGGCGCATCGCGCCCGCGACTTCGGCAAAGGCCTTGCGCGAACCGGCCGCGATGGGCTGGCCTTCGCTGCTGCGCGCGATGTTCAGCGGGTCCTGGTGCTGGCCACCGACCTTGAACTCGAAGTGCAGGTGGGGGCCGGTGGAGGCGCCGGTGGAGCCGACCAGACCGATCAGATCGCTCTGGCTGACCTTCTGGCCCTTGCGCACGTCGATGCGGTGCAGGTGGGCATACACGGTGGTCTTGTTCTGGCGGTGCTGGATGTAAACCACGTTGCCGTAGCCGCGCTGCCAGCCGGCGAATTCGACCACGCCGTCGGCCACGGTGCGCACCGGGGTGCCGGTGGGGGCGGCGTAGTCGACCCCCAAGTGGGCCTTGCGTCCACCCGAAATCGGGTGGAAGCGCATGCCGTAGCCGCTGCTGACGCGCGAGAAAGCCAGTGGCGAAGCGAGGAAGGCGCGGCGCAGGCTCTGGCCTTCAAAGGTGTAGTAGGCACCCTTCTGACCGGGCTCTTCGAACCACAGCATCTGGTGGGATTTGCCTTGGTTGACGAATTCGGCGCTGAGCAGGCGGCCGTACTTCAGCACCTCGCCGTCGGCTTCCAGGGCCTCGTACACCACGCTGAAGGTGTCACCGGCGCGCAGGTCGCGGCGGAAATCGATCTCGCCCGAGAACAGGTCGGCCAGTTGCGTGGCCACGCCGTCGGGCAGGCGGGCCGCGTCGGTGGCGGCAAACAGCGAGCTGCGGATGGTGCCGCTGCTCAGGCGCACCGCCGTGGTGAATTCGGCCGCTTCGACGCGGGCGACCAGCCCCGCAACGGTGCGCTCCACCACCAGACGGCGGTAGGTGTCGCTGTTGTCGCTGGGCAGCCAGCGTGCCGTCAGGCGGACCAGGCGCTGGGCCTCGTCGGTTTCGGCCATGACCAGTTTGCCGGCCGGGCCCTGGAACAGGGCTTGCGCAGCGGCGTCGCGCCGCAGGAAGGCGCTGGATTCGGCGTCGCTCACGCCCAGGCGCTGCAGCAGGCTGACGGCGCTGTCGTCGCGGCGGGTGACGTCGCTGCGGAACAGGACGAAAGGCACCGGGGCGGACAAGGCGTCCTGAGGCACCAGGGCCGCCGGCTGCACCGGCTCCACCAGCTGCCGCACGGGCAGCAGGTCCAGGTTGTCGTCGATCGGTGCAATGCCAAAGGCGGTGACACCCGTGCCCAGCAGCAAAGCGCCGAGGCCACCCATGAAGCGCTTGGGGTGGCGCTGCAGTGCGAGCTTGATGCGTTGGGCCAATTCGTTCATGCAGGTGTCGGGCACAAAAGGCCGGCGACACGCTGGGGCAGCGCGGGCACCGGCAAGGGGTTACATTCGGTGGGGCAACGGCGGGAAGCCGGCCGTTGTGTTGACAGGGGCTGTGGCAGCAAGAAGCAGGCCAACTAGAATCCACGTCTAAACCAACAAGTATTGTACCGGCTGCGCCCCTTGACGCATCTGGAATAACCCTTATGAACGATCACCAAGCCGCCGAACCCGCTCCGTCCACCGTGCCGCTGTCCGAAGCGGTGCAACACGCCCTGGCCGTGACCCGGCGCGGTTGCGAGGAGCTGATCCCCGAGGCCGATTGGGTCAAGAAGCTGCAAAAAAGCGAGGCCAGCGGCCAACCTTTGCGCATCAAGCTGGGGCTGGACCCGACCGCGCCCGACATCCACATCGGCCACACGGTGGTGCTCAACAAGATGCGCCAGCTGCAGGACCTGGGGCACCAGGTCATCTTTCTGATTGGCGACTTCACCAGCCTGATCGGCGACCCGTCGGGCCGCAACAGCACCCGCCCACCGCTGACGCCTGAGCAGATCAAGGCCAACGCCGAGACCTACTACAAGCAGGCCAGCCTGGTGCTGGACCCGGCCAAGACCGAGATCCGCTACAACAGCGAGTGGTGCCTGCCACTGGGCAGCATGGGCATGATCCAGCTGGCGGCCAAGTACACGGTGGCGCGCATGATGGAGCGCAACGACTTCCACCAGCGTTTCACCGCCGGCACCTCGATCAGCGTGCACGAGTTCCTGTACCCGCTGATGCAGGGCTACGACTCGGTGGCGCTGAAGGCCGACCTGGAGTTGGGCGGCACCGACCAGAAGTTCAACCTGCTGATGGGTCGTCACCTGCAGGCCGAGTACGGCCAGGAGCCGCAGTGCATCCTGACCATGCCGCTGCTGGTGGGGCTGGACGGCGTGGACAAGATGTCCAAGTCCAAGAACAACTACATCGGCATCACCGAGGACGCGAACACCATGTTCGCCAAGGTGCTGTCGATCAGCGACACGCTGATGTGGGACTGGTACACGCTGCTGAGCTTCCAGTCGCTGGCCGAGATCGACGCCTTGAAGCAGGCGATTGCCCAGGGCGCCAACCCCAAGGACGCCAAGGTGGCGCTGGCCAAGGAGATCACGGCGCGCTTCCACAGCGCGGCGGCGGCCGATGCGGCCGAGCAGGACTTCATCAACCGCAGCAAGGGCGGCGTGCCCGACGAGATCCCCGAGGTGAGCCTGAGCGGCGCACCGCTGGGCATCGGGGCCTTGCTCAAGCAGGCCAACCTGGCACCGTCCACCAGCGAGGCCAACCGCCTGATCGACGGCGGCGGCGTGCGCGTGGACGGTGGCGTGGTGAGTGACCGTGGCCTGAAGCTGGACGCCGGCACCTATGTGGTGCAGGTGGGCAAACGCAAGTTCGCGCGCGTCACGCTGGCCTGAGGCCCCAGACCCGCCCCATGCCACCGAACGCGCTGCAGCACCTCACGCCCCAGCGGCTCCTGATCGCTTCGGTGGGGGTGGCGTTGCTCACCATCGCCCTCAAAACCCTGGCCTGGCACCTGACCGGTTCGGTCGGTTTGTTGTCGGACGCGATGGAGTCGCTGGTCAACCTGGCCAGTGCGGTGTTCGGTCTGGTGATGGTGACCGTGGCGGCCCGCCCGGCCGACGACGACCACCCCTACGGCCACCACAAGGCCGAGTATTTTTCGTCGGGGTTCGAGGGCATCCTGATCATTGCCGCAGCGCTGGGCATCGTGTGGGCGGCATCGGGCCGCTTGCTGGCCCCGCAACCGCTGCAGCAGATGGACTGGGGCCTGGCCTTGTCCGTGGCCAGTTCGGCCCTCAACGGTTTGCTGGCGTGGGTCATGTTCCAGGCCGCCCGCGTCCACCGCTCCATCGCCCTGGAGGCCGATGCCCGCCACCTGGTGACGGATGTCTGGACCTCGGCCGGCGTGGTGCTGGGCCTGGGCCTGGCCGTGCTGACCGGGTGGTTGTGGCTGGACGCCGCAGTCGCCATCGGTGTGGCCCTGAACATCCTGAAAGAAGGGGTGCACCTGATCTGGCGCTCGGCGCAGGGCCTGATGGACGAGGCTGTGCCCCCCGAACAACTGGCGCGGCTGCAGGCGGTGCTGGACCGCTTCGCGCGCCCCGACGGCTCGGTGCGCTTCGACCACCTGCACACCCGCCAGGCCGCCCAGCGCTGCTACCTGGACGTGCACATGCACCTGCCCCCGGACTGGACGCTGGCGCACGCCGCCGAGCTGCGTGGCGAGGTGGAGCGCGCCCTGATGCAGGCGGTGGAGGGGCTGCGTGCCACCATTGAGCTGCTGCCCGACGGGGTGGAGGCCCATTTCCACGGCCAGGAGGGCCCGCCATGAAAGCCGTGTTGCAGCGCGTGCGCGAAGCGCGGGTGGTGGTGGACGGCGCGGTGGTGGGGCAGATCGGCCCTGGCCTGCTGGTGCTGCTGTGCGCCGAGCGCGGCGACAGCGACGCGGTGGCCGACAAGCTGCTGGCGAAGCTCCTCAAGCTGCGCATCTTCAGCGACGAGGCCGGCAAGATGAACCGCAGCGTGCAGGACGTGGGCGGGGGGCTGCTGGTGGTGAGCCAGTTCACCCTGGCCGCCGACGTGACCGGGGGCAACCGGCCCAGTTTCACTGGCGCGGCTGCGCCCGACGAAGGGCGCCGGCTGTACGAACACTTTGTGGCCCAGGCGCGGGCGGTGCACCCGCTGGTGCAGACCGGCCGGTTCGCGGCCGACATGCAGGTGCATCTGGTCAACGACGGGCCGGTGACGATCCCCCTGCAAATGGGCGCCTGAGCGCCAACCCATCCCCACCATGCACGCCCCCTCTGCCGCCGATATCGGCGCATCGACCACGGTGCCACAGGCCGGGATTGCCGATGTGTTTGCCCCCTTGTCTGCCCAGGGCCTGCACCTGCACGCGGTGTTCGACCTGCACCGTTTGCCCGCCAGCGTGCAGGCCACCCTGGGCCTGAACGAGGCCGAGCGTGGGCGCTTCACCCAGCTCATCCTGATCGGTCACCGCGGGCGCGATTTTTGGGCCGCTTTGCAACGCCGCGGCCTGCACGGCAGCGACCCGGTGGACACCTTCGTGGGCGAGTGTGTGAAGGCCTGGATGGACGGCACGCTGGCCGGTCACGCCTGGCGCCAGGTCTTTCCCGGCCCGCACCCGGTGGGGCTGCAGGCCTTGGGTGCCCTGGCCGGCTGGCACCGGCCGTCGCCCTTCTGGGTGGGGGTGGACGCCGAGTGGGGCAGCTGGTTCGCCTACCGCGCGGTGCTGCTGACCGACACGGCCTTTCCGCTGACGCCGAAACGGGAGCTGGAGTCGCCTTGCTTGGCTTGTGTCGACCAGCCCTGTGTGCGCGCCTGCCCGGCTGGTGCCCTGGCCAGCGAGGCCACCGGCCCGTGGCGCTTGCAGGCCTGCCTGAGCCACCGCTTGCAAGCGGACTCGGGCTGTCAGGACCGTTGCCTGGCGCGCAACGCCTGCCCCGTGGGCGCCGAACACCGCTACCCCGAGGCGCAGACCGCCTACCACTACCTGCAATCCCTGCCCGCCATCCGCGCCTACGCCCAGCGGGCACCGGAGGCATCGGGCGGATAATCGCCCGATGAACGCATCTGCACAAGCCGCGGCCGGGGCCGCCTTCACCGCGCTGCCCCTAACACCGGCCACGCTCGACAACCTGACCCAACTGGGCTACACCGCCATGACCGCCATCCAGGCGGCCAGCCTGCCTTTGGCCTTGGCCGGGCAGGACCTGATCGCCCAGGCCAGCACCGGCAGCGGCAAAACCGTGGCCTTTGGCCTGCCCTTGGTCGAAAAGCTGGACCCGGCCCAGTGGCAGGCGCAGGCGCTGGTGCTGTGCCCCACGCGCGAACTGGCCGACCAGGTGACCGCCGAGATCCGCAAACTGGCGCGGGCGGTGGGCAACCTCAAGGTGGTCACGCTGTGCGGCGGCGTGGCCCTGCGCGGCCAGACCCTGAGCCTGGAACACGGCACCCACGTGGTGGTGGGCACGCCCGGGCGCATCCTGGACCACCTGGAGCGCGGCAGCCTGAGCCTGGACGCGGTGCGCACCCTGGTGCTGGACGAGGCCGACCGCATGCTGGACATGGGCTTTTTCGACGACATCGCCAAAGTGGTGCGCCGCTGCCCGGCGCAGCGCCAGACCCTGCTGTTTTCCGCCACCTACCCCGACGGCATTGCCCAGTTGGCGGCGCAGTTCATGCGCCAGCCGCAGACGGTGAAGGTTCGGGCCCAACACGACGCGGGCAAGATCCGCCAGGTGTGGGTGGAGGTGGGCGAGGGCGAGCGCCTGCACGCGGTGTCGCAGGTACTCAACCACTTCCGGCCGGAATCGACGCTGGCGTTCTGCAACACCAAGCAGCAGTGCCGCGACCTGGTGGCGGTGTTGCAGGCCCAGGGCTTCAGCGCGCTGGCGCTGTACGGCGAGCTGGAGCAGCGCGAGCGCGACCAGGTGCTGGTGCAGTTCGCCAACCGCAGCTGTTCGGTGCTGGTGGCCACCGACGTGGCCGCGCGCGGCATCGACATCGCGCAACTGGGCTGCGTGGTCAACGTGGACGTGACGCCCGACCCCGAGGTGCACGTGCACCGCATCGGGCGCACCGGGCGCGGCGACGCCGAGGGCCTGGCCGTGACCCTGGCCAGCCTGGACGAGATGGGCAGCGTGGGCCGCATCGAGCAGTTGCAGGGCCGCGAAACCCGCTGGACCCCGCTGGCCGAGCTGACCGCCGCCAGCCGCGAACCGTTGCGCGCACCCATGGCCACGCTGCAGATCGTGGGCGGGCGCAAGGAAAAAATCCGCGCCGGCGACGTGCTGGGCGCGCTGACCGGCGAGGCTGGCTTCGCCAAGGAGCAGATCGGCAAGATCAACGTCAACGAGTTTTCCACCTACGTGGCGGTGGAGCGGGGCATTGCGCGGCAGGCCGAGGCCCGGCTGTCGGCCGGCCGCATCAAGGGGCGCAGCGTGAAGGTGCGCCTGCTGTGAGCTGACCGGGGCCGGCAGCCGGTGTGTCGGCTGCCGCGCTCAGTAGGGGTTGGGCAGCCCCAGCCCGGCCAGGATCTCGATTTCGCGGGCTTCCATTTCTTCCGCATCGGCCTCGCTGGTTTCGTGGTCCCAGCCCTGGGCGTGCAGCGTGCCGTGCACCAGCAGGTGGGCGTAGTGTTGCTGCAGGGTCTTGCCTTGTTCGGCGGCTTCGCGGGCCACCACCGGCGCGCACAGCACCAGGTCGGCCATCACCACCGGGTCGGTGGCGTAGTCGAAGGTCAGCACGTTGGTGGCGTAGTCCTTCTGGCGGTAGTCGCGGTTCAGGGCCTGGCCTTCTTCGGCGTCCACGATGCGCACGGTGATTTCACCGTCGGCGTCGAGCGCGTGGCGCAGCCAGCGCTCCACCTTGTGGCGGGGCAGGGCGGCGCGGTGCTCGGCCACGCCGTCGAAGCGGCCGAATTGCAGGGACAGGGTGAGTGGGGGCAGGGCCATGTCAG
>NZ_JAAQQT010000600.1:0-21228 GCF_011742065.1 Aquabacterium sp. A08 | reverse complement strand
TCCAACCCGTCCGGGTGCCGCACGAAGACCGCGTGTTCGCCGCTCACCGCCAGGTTGTCCACCACGATGTCGTTGTACGGCCGGCGGCCCAGGGTGGTGCGGGCCTTGGTCAGCGGGATTTCCTTGAGGTCCACGCCGTCGAGGGTGATTCTGAGGGTTGGCATCGGGGCTCCGGGTCGGGGGTCAGGCGGGCAGCAGGCGCGCCAGCAGGCCCTGGCGCTCGGTGTCGGGCGAGCACTGCACCAGCACCAGCGAAATGTTGTCGCGCCCGCCGGCCGCGTTGGCCGCGTCCAGCAGGGCCTGGCCGGCCTGGGCCAGCGGCGGGGCGTGCGTCAGGATCTGGGCGATCTCGCCGTCGCTGAGCATGTCGTTGAGCCCGTCGGAGCACAGCAGGTAGGTGTCGCCGGCCTGCACCACGTGTTCGCTCAGCTCCAGCGCCACCAGCGGCTCCACACCCACGGCGCGGGTCACCAGGTTTTTGTACTGGGCCACCCGCGCCATGTCGGGCGACAGCAGGCCGGCGTCGATCTGTTCCTGCAGCAGGGAATGGTCGCGCGTCAGCAAGGCCAGCTGGCCCTGGCGCAGCCGGTACAGCCGCGAGTCGCCGACGTGGCCCACCGTCAGCCGGGCGCCGCCGAACAGGGCGACCACCAGCGTGGTGGCCATGCCGCGCCAGTCGGGGCGCGACAGCGCGGCCTCGTAGATGGCCAGGTTGGCCGCCTCCACGCTGTGCTGCAGCGCGCGCCGCACCTCGCGCGGGGCGTTGCTGCCGCGGGGCAGGGCGGCGCGCAACTGGCGCTGCACCTCGGCCGTGGCCAGGGCGCTGGCCACCTCACCGGCGTTGTAGCCGCCCATGCCGTCGGCCAGCACCGCCAGGCCCAGGTCCCGGTCCACCGCCACCGCGTCTTCGTTGTTCGCGCGCACCCGCCCCCGGTCACTGAGGCTGAAGAAGTCGCATTTCATCGTGGTGGGCGCGGCGCGAGGAATGCGCCAGTGTAGCGCGTCACCGCCCGCGCTCCATGGCACGAGGCCCATGAAAAAACCGGCCGGCACCCGAAGGCGCCGGCCGGTTGGGGAGGGGGCGGGGCCGGCGTGTGCCGGCCCAGCCGCCTCAGAGCAGGGCTTTGAGCAGCTTGCCCATCTCGGACGGGTTGCGGGTGATGGTGAAACCGCACTCTTCCATGATGGCCAGCTTGGCGTCGGCCGTGTCGGCACCGCCGCTGATCAGCGCGCCGGCGTGGCCCATGCGCTTGCCCGGAGGCGCGGTCACGCCGGCGATGAAGCCCACGATCGGCTTCTTCATGTGGTCCTTGCACCAGCGCGCGGCTTCGGCCTCGTCCGGGCCACCGATCTCACCGATCATGATCACGGCGTCGGTGTCCGGGTCGTCGTTGAACATGCGCATCACGTCGATGTGCTTCAGGCCGTTGATCGGGTCGCCACCGATGCCGACGGCGCTCGACTGGCCAATGCCCAGTTCGGTCAGCTGTGCCACGGCTTCGTAGGTCAGGGTGCCGGAGCGGCTCACCACGCCCACGCGGCCCTTCTTGTGGATGTGGCCGGGCATGATGCCGATCTTGATCTCGTCGGGCGTGATCAGGCCGGGGCAGTTGGGGCCCAGCAGCAGGGTTTCCTTGCCGCCGGCGGCCACTTTGGCCTTCATGCGGTTGCGCACTTCCAGCATGTCACGGACGGGGATGCCTTCGGTGATGCAGATGGCCAAGTCCAGGTCGGCTTCCACCGCTTCCCAGATGGCGGCGGCGGCACCGGCCGGCGGCACGTAGATCACCGACACGGTGGCGCCGGTGTCCGACGCGGCTTCCTTGACGGAGGCGTAGATGGGGATGTCGAAAATCTTTTCGCCGGCCTTCTTCGGGTTCACACCGGCCACGAAGCAGTTCTTGCCGTTCGCGTATTCCTGGCACTTTTCGGTGTGGAACTGGCCGGTTTTGCCGGTGATGCCCTGGGTGATGACCTTGGTGTCTTTGTTGATCAGGATAGACATGTTCGTTTTCCTTTTCGCAGGGCTCAGGCGTTCACGGCGGCAGCGGCCTTTTGGGCGGCTTCGGCCATGGTGTCGGCGCTGATGATGGGCAGGCCGGATTCGGCCAGCATCTTCTTGCCCAGCTCTTCGTTGGTGCCCTTCATGCGCACCACCAGCGGCACGGTCAGGTTCACGGCCTTGCAGGCGGTGATGACGCCGTTGGCGATGGTGTCGCACTTCATGATGCCGCCGAAGATGTTGACCAGGATGGCCTTGACCTTGTCGTTCTTGAGCATGATCTTGAACGCTTCGGTCACCTTCTCGGGGGTGGCGCCGCCGCCCACGTCGAGGAAGTTGGCCGGCTCGGCGCCGAACAGCTTGATGGTGTCCATGGTGGACATGGCCAGACCGGCGCCGTTGACCAGGCAGCCGATGTTGCCGTCCAGGCTGATGTAGGCCAGGTCGAACTTGGAGGCCTCGATTTCGGCCGGGTCTTCCTCGTCCAGGTCGCGGAAGGCCACGATTTCCGGGTGGCGGAACAGCGCGTTGGCGTCAAAGTTGAACTTGGCGTCCAGGGCCATCAGGTCGCCCTTGGAGTCGCAGTTCAGCGGGTTGATTTCCACCAGCGACGCGTCGGTGTCCATGTAGCACTTGTAGATCTTGGCGAACAGGTCCACCGCCTGGTCCACGGAAGCGCCGGTCAGGCCGATGGCGGCCGCCACTTGGCGCGACTGCGCTTCGGTGATGCCGGTCAGCGGGTCGATCATCTCGGTGATGATCTTCTCGGGGGTGCTGTGCGCGACTTCCTCGATGTCCATGCCACCTTCGCTGGAAGCGATCAGCGCGACCTTCTGGGTGGCGCGGTCGGTCACCAGGGACACGTACAGTTCGTTCTTGATGTCGGCGCCGTCTTCGATGTAGAGGCGACGCACCTTCTGGCCTTCGGGGCCGGTCTGGTGGGTTTTGAGCTGCATGCCCAGGATCTGGCCAGCCAGTTCCTTGACCTGCTCGATGCTCTTGGCGACCTTGACGCCGCCGCCCTTGCCGCGGCCACCCGCGTGGATCTGGGCCTTGACGACCCACACCGGGCCGCCCAATTTCTGTGCAGCTTCGACCGCTTCTTGCACGGTGAAAGCGGGAATGCCCCGGGGAACCGGCACACCGAACTGACGCAAGATTTCCTTGCCTTGGTACTCGTGAATCTTCATGAAAATCGCTCTCTGAAAGAGTCAAACACAACACGTCCGCCCTGGGGGCAAGGAGCCGTGGGCATGGCGGCCACGGTTACGGTGCAACAGGCCAAAGGACACACGAAGCCCGAAATGTATCATGCGGGCCCAGCCCAAACTTGTGCCAAACTGACACAGCCCCCGGGTAAAGTGGCCGGGTCTGCACCGTCCCATACCCCCTGGAGAATGCCCCATGTCCCTCGTTTTCATTGACGGCGAAGCCGGCACCACCGGCCTGCAAATCCGCGAACGCCTGGCCGCCATGCCGGCGGTCGAACTGCTCAGCATCGCCCCCGAGCGGCGCAAGGACCCGGCCGCCAAGCGCGAGCTGATGGCCCAGGCCGACCTGGTGATCCTGTGCCTGCACGACGATGCGGCGCGCGAGTCGGTGGCCATGGTCGATGCCCTGAAGGTCGCGGGGCAGCGGGCGCCGCGCCTCATCGACGCCTCCACCGCCCACCGCGTGGCGCCGGGCTGGGTGTACGGCTTTCCCGAGTTGTGCGCCGGCCAGGCCGAGGCGGTGCGCAGCGCCGAACGCGTGGCCAACCCGGGCTGCTACGCCACCGGCGCCATCGCGCTGATCCGCCCGCTGGTGGACGCCGGCCTGCTGCCCGCCGACACCCCCTTGTGCCTGCCCAGTGTCAGCGGCTACACCGGCGGCGGCCGTCCCATGATCGAGGCCTACGAGGCCGGCACCGCCGCGCCGTTCGAGTTGTACGCCCTGGGCCTGGGGCACAAGCACATCCCCGAAATCATGGCCTGCACCGGGCTGACGCGCCGGCCGCTGTTCGTGCCGTCGGTGGCCAATTTCCCGCAGGGCATGCTGGTGCAGCTGCCGCTGCACCTGGACACCCTGCCCGGCCATGTGACCCTGGCCGACCTGCACAACGCCCTGGCCGCCCACTACGCCGGCAGCCACTGGGTGAACGTGCAGCCCGCCACCGACGACGGCAAGCTGGATGCCGTGGCCCTGGCCGGCACCAACCACCTGGAACTGCGGGTGTACGGCAGCGACGCGCACCGCCATGCGCTGCTGGTGGCGCGGCTGGACAACCTGGGCAAAGGCGCCAGCGGCGCCGCGGTGCAGAACCTGCAGTTGATGCTGGGGCTCTGAGGCCGCGGCCTCAGCGGTCGAACACCCGGCCGTCGCGGCGTTCGGCCGCGCCCGAGCGCACCAGCGCGCCCAGCAGGCCGTCCACCCAGGTGGACAGATCGGCCGGATCGCCCGCTTGGGCGTGCAGGCCTTGCAGGTAGGGCGTGCGCACGGCCCAGTCGCGCAGCGCGGGCTCGGCCACGTCGCGCCATTCCATCAGCTTGAACTTGAGCAGCACCTTGGCCGCGTAGGCGGTGTGCTGCGCCGGCGCCTGGCGGAACTGCGCCAGCCGGCTGCGGGCGCGGTCCAGGGCGGCGTTGACGGCGGTCTCGTCGCCCCCGAACACCGCGCCGTGGCCCGGGATCACGGTGCGCGGGCGCAGGCCAGCGATGAGCGCCAGCGTGTCGCCCACCTCGTCGAAGGCGCGCTGGCCTTCCAGCTCGGGGAAGACCACGCCAAAGCCGTTCTCCCACAGCGCATCGCCCGAGATCAGCACCCGCCAGTCGGGCTGGAACAGCAGCACCGCGTGCGGGTCGTGGCCGGGGGCGGCCAGCACCTGCCAGGGCAGGCCGGCCAGGGGCACTTCGGTGCCGGGCGCCAGCACCGCGTCGATGGCAAAGCGCGGGCAGGTCTGGCCGGTGGGGCGGTAGCTCAGGCGGGCGTCGTCCCAGGCGCGCACCGCGTCGGCTTCGCCCGGGGGGATGGCGGTGTGCAGGCCGGGGTAGCGCGCCTGCAGCGCGGCGTTGCCGCCGCAGTGGTCGCTGTGCAGGTGGGTGTTGAACAGGCGGTCCAACGGCCGCCCGCCCAGCGCGGCCGCCACCAGCGCCAGGGTCTGGTCGCGGTGGGTGGCGTAGCCGCTGTCCACCAGGGTGGCGCCTTCGGGTCCCACGGCCAGCACGTTGTTGGCCGACAGCCAACCGCGCTCGAACACCGTCAGCCCCGGCGGCAGGCGCGGGTCGGTGGCGTCGGTGGGCATCATTTCTGGCGCAATTCCCGCCGCAGAATCTTGCCGACGTTGCTCTTGGGCAGCTCGTCGCGGAACTCGATGTACTTGGGTCGCTTGTAGCCGGTGAAGTTGTCGTGGCAGTAGCGCAGCACGGCGTCTTCGCTCAGGGTCGGGTCGCTGCGCACCACGTACACCTTGATCGCCTCGCCCGAGTGCTCGTCGGGGACGCCCACGGTGGCGCATTCCAGCACGCCGGGGCAGAGCGAAATCACGTTGTCCAGCTCGGTCGGGAAGACGTTGAAGCCGGAGACGATGATCATGTCCTTCTTGCGGTCCACGATGCGGATGTAGCCGCGCTCGTCCATGACCCCGATGTCGCCGGTGCGCATGTAGCCGTCGGCGGTGAAGGTCTTGGCGGTTTCTTCCGGCTGGTTGTAGTAGCCGCGCATCACGTTCGGGCCCTGGATGCAGATCTCGCCGGTCTGGCCCGGTGGCAGGCTCTGACCGTGGTCGTCCTTGATGGCGATGTCGATGCCCGGCAGTGGCAGGCCGATGCTGCCAGTGAAGGCGGTGTTGGTGACCGGGTTGTTGGTGCCGATGGCGCAGGTCTCGCTCATGCCCCAGCCTTCGATCATGGCGCAGTGTGTGACCGCCTGCCACTGCTGGGCCGTGCCCTCGGACGCGGCCATGCCGCCGGCCTGAGACAGCACCAGGCTGGAGAAGTCGAGTTGGCGGAAGCGCGCGTTGTTCAGCAACCCGTTGAACAGGGTGTTGACGGCCGGCAGCACGTTGAACGGACGGCGCTTGAGCGTTTCGACGAACTTGGGGATGTCGCGCGGGTTGGGGATGAGGGTGGCGTGGGCGCCGTGGCGGATCACCAGCAACTCCAGCGTGAGCGCGAAGATGTGGTACAGCGGCAGCGCCATGATGTGGTTGGCGTGGCGCACGTCGCCGATCTTGCTCAGCGCCGGGGTGAACCAGGCCTCGGCCTGCAGCGTGGCGGCGATGACGTTGCCGTGCGTCAGCACCGCGCCCTTGGACAGGCCGGTGGTGCCGCCGGTGTACTGCAGAAAGGCGATGCTGTCGTGGTTGACGTCGGCTGGTTTGAGGCTGCGGCTCTGTCCGGCCTCCAGTGCCTGGCGGAAGGTCGTGACGGTGCGGGCACCGTGCGGGCCGGTCAGCGCCAGCTTGAACGGCGGCACCAGCTTGGCCAGGTGGCGCACGGCAAAGGTCATCCAGCGGCCGTACCAGAAGCCCAGCAGGTCGCCAAAGCCGGCCACCACCACGTGCTTGACCGGGGTGTGGTCGATCACCTCCTCCAGCGTGTGGGCGAAGTTTTCCAGAATGACGATGGCCTCGGCCCCCGAGTCCTTGAGCTGGTGTTCCAGTTCGCGCGCGGTGTAGAGCGGGTTGACGTTGACGCAGGTGTAGCCGGCGCGCAGCACGCCGGCCATGGTCACCGGGAACTGCGGCAGGTTGGGCAGCATGATGGCCACCCGTGCCCCGGTGGGCAGGTCCAGCGACTGCAGGTAGGCGCCCAGCGCGGTGCTCCATTCGTCGAGCTGGCCATAGCTCATCCAGCGGTCCATGCACACCGTGGCCGGTTCTTGGGCGTGGCGGCGGAACGATTCTTCAAACAGCGCGTTGAGCGAGCGGTACTGCGACGTGTCCACGTTGTGCGGGACGCCGGCGGGATAGCTCTGCAACCAGATTTTGTCCATGGGTGGTGTGGGGCCTGCCGGCCCGGTGTGAGGTGCGGTCATTGTGTGCCGTGCCGCCACCGGGTCAGGTCAGGGCAAGTCCCTAGGAACTGTCGCTCAAGGTACAGTTGCCGCCGCCTTGGACGCGGGCCATGACCCCTTGGCACTGTGGTGATTTCCTGACGCCGGGCTTGCAGTTTGAGGGAAAACCCTTATATTCCGGGCATGTCCACCTTTGTCCGCGCCCCCGCCCACACCCGAGCGCCCATTTGCGCCTTGGGCGCGGAACACCGCGCGGCCATGGCCGCCCACCTGCTGGGTCTGGGCGAACGCGACCGCTACCTGCGCTTCGGCTACCCGGCCCGCGATGAGCAGATCCGCCGCTACGTCGAGGGCATCCGTTTCGACCGCGACGAGGTGTTCGGCATCTTCAACCGCCGGCTGCAGCTGATCGCCATGGCCCATCTGGCCTATGCGGTGACGCCGGACCGCACCCACAGCGCCGAGTTCGGTGTCAGCGTGGGCGCCCACGCCCGCGGCCGGGGCTACGGCAACCAGCTGTTCGAGCGCGCCGTGATGCACGCACGCAACCACGGCGTGACCGAGCTGGAAATCCACGCCCTGAGCGAAAACTCGGCCATGCTGGCGATCGCGCGCAAGGGCGGCGCCCGCATCGTGCGCGAGGGCGGCGAAAGCGAGTGCCATCTGCAGCTGCCCCCGGCGGATTTCGAGTCGCACGTGACCGAGCTGCTGGAAGAGCAGGTGGCCCGCACCAACTACCACCTCAAGGCCCACACGCAGCAGTTCCGCCGCTTTCTGCGCCGCTTGCTGGGCCGCAGCGCCAGCGGTCAGCCGCCGGGCTGAGGGCCCCGGGCGGGCGGCGCGGTCACGGGCATGTTGTATCCTAGACCTCCCGCAACTACCGCCTTCTTTCCGTGGCCGATCCCTATCCCAGTCCGTCGCCGCACCGTGGGGTGCGGCACGAAGACAAGCGTGGTTTCCTGCAAAAGCTCGCCGAGTTCATCCACCCCGGACCGGACTCCAAGGACGAGCTGATCGAAACCCTGGCCGAGGCCGAGGACAACGACATCATCAACGCCGAGTCGCGGGTGATGCTTGAGGGGGTGATCCGCATCGCCGACATGAGCGCCGGCGACGTCATGGTGGCCGCGCCGCGCATGGACGCGCTGGACATCAACGCCCCGTTTCAGGAGCTGTTGCACACCGTCATCGAGACCGCGCACTCGCGCTTCCCGGTGTACGAGGGCGAGCGCGAGAACATCCTGGGCATCCTCATGGCCAAGGACCTGCTCAAGCTGCAGCGGGCCCCGGAACTGAACCTGCGCGCGCTGCTGCGCCCGGCGGTGTTCGTGCCCGAAAGCAAGGGCCTGAACGACCTGCTGCGCGAGTTCCGCGGCAACCGCAACCACCTGGCCATCGTCATCGACGAGTTCGGCCGCGTGGCCGGGCTCATCACCATCGAAGACGTGCTCGAAGAGATCGTCGGCGAGATCGAGGACGAGTTCGACGAGGGCGAGGACGAGGGCGACATTTTTGCCCTGGCCGACGGCACCTGGCGCGTCAGCGGCGACACCTCCATCGACATGGTGAACGACTGGTTCCAGGTGGACCTGCCGGTGGACGATTTCGAGACCATCGGCGGCATGGTGTCGCACGCCATGGGGCACGTGCCCAAGCGCGGCGAAAGCCACACCCTGGGCGGGCTGCTGTTCATGGTGCAGCACACCAAAGGCGGCGCGGTGAAGTGGTTCAAGGTGTCGCGCCCGGCGGAGACCGCGTGAGCCTGGCCGGGCGCGGCGCGGACTGGGCGCGGGCCGGCCGATGAGTCTGGAGCGCTGGGCCCCGTGGGCGCTGCTGCTGGCGGCGGGCTGGGCCCAGGCCGCGGCCCTGGCCTGGCCGGGCCCCAGCTGGGGCCTGCTGCGCGCGGGCGAGCCGGTGGCGGTGCTGCAGTGGGCGTCGCTGGCCTGGCTGGCTGGGGCGGTGCTGCGCGCGCCCAGTGGCCGGGCGGCGGCGGCCCGTGCCGGCGTGTTCGCCACGGCCTGGTTGAGCGCCACCTTCTGGTGGCTGTTCGTGTCCATGCACACCTACGGCGGGCTGGCCGCGCCGCTGGCGGCGTTGGCGGTGCTGGCCCTGGCCGCTTTTTTGTCGGTGTACTACGCGGGCGCCGGGGCGTTGTGCTGGCGCTGGCGTCGGCGTGGGCCATTGGCGTCGGCGCTGGCCTTTGCCGCGCTCTGGACCCTGGCCGAGTGGGCCCGGGGCACCTGGTTCACCGGCTTCCCCTGGGGCGCGGGCGGTTACGCCCAGGTCGATGCGCTGGCCGCGCTGGCGCCCTACGTGGGCGTGTACGGCATGGGCGCGGTGAGCGCCTTCCTGGCGGCGTGGGCGGCCGGGGGCGCGCGGCAGGCTGGCCCGGGGCGTGGCCGGGTGCCCGCAGGCCGGTTGTGGGCCGTGGGCCTGGCCTTGCCGCTGATGGCGCTGCCCTGGGTGGGCCGTGGCTGGGCCGAGGCCATGCCCGTCCACACCGTGCCGGCCGGGCGCCTGCCGGTCACCTTGTTGCAGGGCAATATTCCGCAGAACGAGAAGTTTGAAGCCGGCAGCGGCGTGCCGCTGGCCCTGGCCTGGTACGGCGAGCAGCTGCAGGCCGCGGCGGCGCGCCGCCCGGGTGGGCTGGTGGTGGCCCCGGAAACCGCCGTGCCCCTGCTGCCGCAGGACCTGGCGCCCGGCTACTGGGACGGCTTGCAGCAGGCCGCCCAGGGCGCCCCGGCTGCCCTGCTGCTGGGGGTGCCGCTGGGCAACTGGGCCGACGGCTACACCAACTCGGTGGCCGGCTGGGCCGGGGCCGACCCCACCCCCTACCGCTACGACAAGCACCACCTGGTGCCCTTTGGTGAGTTCATTCCCTGGGGTTTCCGCTGGTTCACCGAGCTGATGCACATCCCGCTGGGCGATTTCCGCCGGGGCGCGCTGGCGCAGCCGCCGCTGGCCTGGGCCGGGCAGCGCATCGCGCCCAACGTCTGTTACGAGGACGTGTTCGGCGAAGAGCTGGCGGCCTCGTTCCGCGACCCGGCGCAGGCGCCCACGGTGCTGGTGAACGTGAGCAACCTGGCCTGGTTCGGCGACACGGTGGCGATCGACCAACACCGCCACATGTCGCGCTTGCGGGCGCTGGAGCTGGAACGGCCCATGCTGCGCGCCACCAACACTGGCGCCACGGCGGTGATCGACCACCGCGGCCGGGTGCAGGCCGAACTGCCGCGCCTGACCCGCACCGTGCTGGAGGCCGAGGTGGAGGGCCGCCACGGCGTGACGCCTTACGCCCGGTGGGCCGGCAGTTGGGGCCTGTGGCCGCTGGTGGCGCTGTGCCTGGGGGTGTTGGCCGGTTTGGCCGTCTGGGGCCGCGCAGCCCGCACCTAGGGTCTGCCCTGACCCCGCCCGGGCCGTGGGCGGGCTACAGTGCCTGGGCTCGCTGGCCGGGCCGGCAGGGGCTGGCCGCCGGCGCGAAAGGTTCGCCATGCCCAGTCCCCAGCAAGTGCACATCGACACCGTGATGCGGACGGTGGGGGGTGGCTTGGCTCCTTGGGACGTCCACCCCGTCGACGCGGTGATCCACGATTCCTGGCGGCGCTGCGTCAGCGACCACCGGCTGGACCCGACCCGCATGCAAGAGGCGGTGATCCTGCCGGGCCACCGCCTGCGCGAACACCAGGACCAGTTGGACGCCTTTCTGCAGATCGCCCGCCATGGCCTGGAGTCGCTCTACGCCCAGGTGGCCGGGCTGGGCTACTGTGTGCTGCTGACCGATGCGCGCGGGGTGACCGTCGACTTCCTGGGCGACTTGGTGTGCGAGCCCAGCCTGCGCAAGGCCGGCCTTTACCTGGGTGCGGACTGGAGCGAGCCGCTGGCCGGCACCTGTGGCGTGGGCACCTGCATCGCCACCGGCGAGGCGCTGACGGTGCACCGCACCGACCACTTCGACGCCACCCACATTCCCCTGACCTGCACCGCTGCGCCGGTTTACGACGACCAGGGTCGGCTCACCGCCGTGCTCGACATTTCGGCCCTGAGCGCGCCTTCCGGCAAAGAGAGCCAGCACCTGGCCTTGCAACTGGTCAAGGTCTACGCCGGCCACATCGAGAACGCCAGCTTTTTGCAGCGCTTCCGCCGCCACTGGGTGCTGCGCCTGAGCCGGGCACCGCAGTTCCTGGACGTGCACCCGGAGTGGTTGCTGGCGCTGGATGAGGGCGGGCGCGTCGTCGGCCACAACCGGGCGGCGCAGTTGGCCCTCGAGGCCGAGGTGGGCGGCCCGGTGCTGGGTTGCGCCTTCGAGCGCCTGTTCGACCTGCCCCTGGCGGCGCTGGCGCGCTACACCGAGGGGGTGCCCGGCGACCGCCGCGCGGTGACCCTGGCCGGCAGCGGCCACGTGCGCTTCCTGCGGGCCACGCCCCCGCCACCGGCCCCCCGGCCCGCCCGCGTGGTCGATGCCGGCGTGCCCGCGCCGCTGGCGGCCCTGTCGGGCGGCGACCCGGTGCTGGACCGTCTGATCGAGCGGGCAGGGCGCCTGGTCAATTCGCCGGTCAACATGCTGCTGACCGGCGAAACCGGCACTGGCAAGGAATACCTGGCGCGGGCCCTGCACGAGGCCAGTGAGCGCCGGCGCCAACCCTTCGTGGCGGTCAATTGCGCGGCCATCCCCGAGTCGCTGATCGAGAGCGAATTGTTCGGCCACCTGCCTGGCAGCTTCTCCGGCGCCGGCCCGCGCGGCAAACGCGGCCTGATCCAGGAGGCCGACGGCGGCACCCTGTTCCTCGACGAGATCGGCGACATGCCCCTGGCGCTGCAGGCGCGGCTGCTGCGGGTGCTGGCCGAGCACGAGGTGCTGCCCATCGGCGCCACGCGCCCGGTGGCGGTGAGCCTGCGGGTGGTGGCTGCCACCCACTGCGACCTGGTGGCCGCGGTGCGCGCCGGGCGCTTCCGCGACGACCTGTACTACCGCCTCAACGGCGCACATTTTCAGTTGCCGCCGCTGCGGGAACGGGCCGACCTGGCTTGGCTGGTGGACCGCATGCTGCAGGCCGGCAGCGCTCCAGTAGCGGCCCTGTCGCCGGCGGCGCGGGCCTTGCTGGCAATCCATCCCTGGCCGGGCAACCTGCGCGAGTTGCGCAACGTGCTGGACTACGCCCGCTCGCTGTGTCGTGGCGGCGTCATCACCCCCGACGACCTGCCCGAAGCTTTGGTGACAACAGGGGGCTGCGTGGAGGCGGCGACCGCCGAGCCGCCACGGCTCGCGGTGGAGCATCCCGCCGGGGCGTCCGAGCCGGTGTCCGTGGCCCCTGGTCAGCCCCCGGCCGACACGCCCGCGCAGGCCCTGCACGACGCCCTGCGCGCCAGCGGCTGGAACGTGGCCGAGGCCGCGCGCCGGCTCGGCCTTTCCCGCATGACGCTGTACCGCCGCATGCAGCGCTGGGGGGTGGCGTCGCCCAACCGCCGCGACGGCGCAGCGCCACCGTCGGGCGCCTGACCCTCCTGTTGTGACACACGCGGTGTGACACGTGTCACGTGCGCTGCGGCACCTGTCACGGTCGGCAGGCCGCGCTGCGCGGGTTAACCCGGACGAAAACCGGGTCACGCGGTCGGTGCGGGTTGGTACGCCATTTGCGCCATCTGAAGGGCCGGCAGCGACCGGCGTGACACACCTTCAGGAGACAAAGCATGCAAGCACAACACACGGCGAGCCAGCAGGCCGCCGACTGGCTGGCGGCCTTCGGCGCCGCCCTGGACCGCCGCGACATCGACGCCGCCGTGGGCCTGTTTGGCGACGAGAGCTACTGGCGCGACCTGGTGTCGTGGACCTGGAACATCAAGACCGTGGAAGGCCCGGCCCAGATCCGCGACCTGCTGGAGCACACCCTGGCGCAGGTCAAGCCGAGCGCCTGGGCGCTCGACGGCGAGGCGACCGAAACCGATGGCGTGGTCGAGGCCTGGTTCACCTTCGAGACCGCTGTGGCCCGGGGCAAGGGCCTGCTGCGCCTGAGAGGCGGCCGTTGCTGGACGCTGCTGACCACCATGGTCGAGCTCAAGGGCTTCGAGGAAAAGAAGGGCGAGCGCCGCATCGCCGGGGCCGAGCACGGCGTGCACCCCGGCCGCAAGACCTGGGCCGAACTGCGCGCCGAAGAGCAGGCCACGCTGGGCTACAGCGTGCAGCCCGACGTGGTGGTGATCGGCGGCGGGCAGGGCGGCATCGCGCTCGGCGCGCGGCTGCGCCGCCTGGGGGTGCCCACCATCATCGTGGAGAAGAACGCCCGCGCTGGCGACAGCTGGCGCAACCGCTACAAGAGCCTGTGCCTGCACGACCCGGTCTGGTACGACCACCTGCCCTACATGCCGTTTCCGGACGACTGGCCGGTGTTCGCGCCCAAGGACAAGGTCGGCGACTGGCTGGAGGCTTACACCAAAATCATGGAGCTGAACTACTGGAGCTCCACCCTCGCCAAAAACTGCCGCTGGGACGAGGCCAGCCAGCGCTGGGAGGTGACGGTCGAACGCGAGGGCCAGACCGTGGTGCTGCGGCCCAAAGAGCTGGTCATCGCCCTGGGCGTGTCGGGCTACGCCAACGTGCCCAAGATCCCGGGGGCCGAGACCTTTTTGGGCGAGCAGCACCACTCCAGCAAGCACACCAGTTCCGAGCCCTACCGCGGCAAAAAGTGCGTGGTGCTCGGCTCCAACAATTCGGCCCACGACATTTGCGCGGCGCTGTGGGAAAACGGCGCCGACGTGACCATGGTCCAGCGCTCGTCCACCCACATCGCTCCGTCGGCCGCGCTGATGGAGTTGGCCCTCGGGGGGCTGTACAGCGAACAGGCGGTGAAAAACGGCATCGACCACCACAAGGGCGATCTGATCTTTGCCAGTGTGCCGTACAAGATCATGCACACCTTTCACATCCCGGTGTACGAGGAGATGCAGCGGCGCGAGGCCGACTTCTACGCCCGGCTGGAAAAGGCCGGCTTCATCCTGGATTTCGGCGCCGACGGCTCCGGCCTGTTCATGAAGTACCTGCGGCGCGGCTCCGGCTACTACATCGACGTGGGGGCCAGCGAACTGGTGGCCAACGGCAGTGTCAAGCTCAAGAGCGGGGTGAACATCGAAAGGATCAACCCGCGTTCGGTGACGCTGACCGATGGCAGCGAACTGGAAGCCGACCTGATCGTCTACGCCACCGGCTTCGGCTCAATGAACCACTGGCTGGCCGACTTGATATCGCCCGAGGTGGCCGATCGCGTGGGCAAGGTCTGGGGCCTGGGCAGCAACACGCCCAAGGACCCGGGCCCGTGGGAGGGTGAGCTGCGCAACATGTGGAAGCCGACCCAGGTGCCGCACCTGTGGATCCACGGCGGCAACCTGCACCAGAGCCGGCACTACTCGCAGTTTCTGTCGCTGCAGCTGAAGGCGCGCATGGCCGGCATTCCCACCCCGGTGTACGGCCAGGCCGAGGTGCACCACCTGCGTTGACGCCCCGGTGGCGCCCGGTCGGACGGGGCGATCTAAAATGGCATGTTGCCCAAAGGCGGCGCGGGTCTTGCGGCCCCGCCGCCTTTGCATGAAGTCCTAGCCCCCCGTCCGATGCTGACCTTTCAACAAATCATCCTCAAGCTCCAGGCCTACTGGGACGCCCAGGGCTGTGCCCTGCTGCAGCCCTACGACATGGAAGTAGGCGCCGGCACCAGCCACACCGCCACCTTCCTGCGCGCCATTGGCCCCGAGCCCTGGAAGGCCGCCTATGTGCAGCCCAGCCGCCGGCCCAAGGACGGCCGCTACGGCGAGAACCCCAACCGCCTGCAGCACTACTACCAGTACCAGGTGGTCTTGAAGCCCGCGCCGGCCAACATCCTGGAGTTGTACCTGGGCTCGCTGGAGGCGCTGGGCTTCGACCTGAAGAAGAACGACATCCGCTTCGTGGAAGACGACTGGGAGAATCCCACGCTGGGCGCCTGGGGCCTGGGCTGGGAGGTCTGGCTCAACGGCATGGAGGTGACGCAGTTCACCTACTTCCAGCAGGTGGGCGGCATCGACTGCAAACCCGCCACCGGCGAAATCACCTACGGCCTGGAGCGCCTGGCCATGTATTTGCAAGGGGTGGACAACGTCTACAACCTGCAGTGGACCGACACCTTGAAGTACGGCGACGTGTACCACCAGAACGAGGTGGAGCAGAGCACCTACAACTTCGAGCATTCGGACGCCGAGTTCTTGTTCACCGCCTTCGGCGCCCACGAAAAGCAGGCCCAGTACCTGATGGCGCAGCAGCTGGCGCTGCCGGCCTACGAGCAGGTGCTCAAGGCCGCCCACACCTTCAACCTGCTGGACGCGCGCGGCGCCATTTCGGTGACCGAGCGCGCCGCCTACATCGGCCGCATCCGTAACCTGGCGCGCGCCGTGGCCCAGGCGTACTACGAAAGCCGGAATCGCCTTGGTTTTCCAATACTGACTGCGGTGGAGGCGGCGCAACGGCTGACACCCGAGCAATTGGACAAGATTGCCGATCAAGCCCGGAAGAGCAACGTACAAGCTGCCTTGCTGGACATCAATTTGCCCCCGAAATCGGGCCAGCCACAGCAGCCAAAGATCTGAATATGACGACAAAAAACCTCCTCGTCGAACTGTTCGTGGAAGAACTGCCGCCCAAGGCGCTGCCCAAGCTGGGCGACGCCTTTGCCGGCGTGCTGGCCGAGCAACTCAAGGCCCAGGGCCTGGCCGGCGCGAATTCGGTGGTGACGCCGTTCGCCTCGCCGCGCCGCCTGGCCGCCCACGTCACCCACGTGGCGCTCAAGGCCGAAGACAAAGCCGTGCAGCAAAAGCTGATGCCGGTGTCGGTGGCGCTGACCGCCGACGGCCAGGCCACCCCGGCGCTGCTGAAGAAACTGCAGTCGCTGGGCGCGGACGTGTCCGACCCGGCCGCCGCCGTGGCCGCGCTCAAGCGCCAGGGCGAAGGCAAGGCCGAAGCGCTGTTCTACGACAGCCTGGTCACCGGCGCCACGCTGGACACCGGCCTGCAAAAGGCGCTGGACGAAGCGATAGCCAAGCTGCCGATTCCCAAGGTCATGACCTACCAGCTGGAGACCGATTGCGAGCTGCCCGGCTGGAGCAGCGTGCACTTCGTGCGCCCGGCGCACGGCCTGGTGGCGCTGCACGGCGAGACCGTGGTGCCCGTCAAGGCGCTGGGCCTGACGGCCGGCCACACCACCCAGGGCCACCGCTTTGAAGCGGCCCAGTCCCGGGTCGAAATTCCCAACGCCGACGCCTACGCCCAGACCCTTCGCGACGACGGCGCGGTGATCGCCAGCTTCGCCGAGCGCAAGGCCGAGATCGCGCGCCAACTGGCCGCCGCCGCGGCACAAGTGGGCAACGGTTGCCGCCCCATTGAGGACGAGGCCCTGCTGGACGAGGTGACCGCGCTGGTGGAGCGCCCCAACGTGCTGGTGTGCCAGTTCGAAAAAGAGTTTCTGGACGTGCCGCAGGAGTGCCTGATCCTGACGATGAAGGCCAACCAGAAGTACTTCCCGCTGCTGGACGCGGCCGGCAAGCTGACGAACCAGTTCCTGGTGGTCAGCAACATCCGCCCGGCGGACCCGAGCGCGGTGATCGGCGGCAACGAGCGCGTGGTGCGCCCGCGCCTGGCCGATGCCAAGTTCTTCTTCGACCAGGACCGCAAAAAGACGCTGGAGAGCCGCGTGCCCGGTCTGGCCAAGGTGGTGTACCACAACAAGCTGGGCACCCAGGGCGAGCGCAGCGAGCGGGTGCGTGCCATTGCCCACGCCATCGTCAACCAGTGGCGCCTGGCCACGGTGCCCTTCGGCGTGGACGAGAAAGACCACTTCGACGTGCTCGACAGCAAGGTGCAGCAAGCCGCCTTGCTGGCCAAGACCGACCTGCTGACCGACATGGTGGGCGAGTTCCCCGAGCTGCAAGGCATCATGGGCGGCTACTACGCGCGCCATGAAGGGCTGCGCGACGGCGTGGCCATTGCCATCGAGGACCACTACAAGCCCCGATTTGCCGGCGACGCGCTGCCGCGCAACCACACCGGCACCGTGCTGGCGCTGGCCGACAAGCTGGAAACCCTGGTGGGCATGTTCGGCATCGGCAACCTGCCCACCGGTGACAAAGACCCGTTCGCGCTGCGCCGCCACGCCTTGGGCGTGGTCCGCATCCTCACCGAAAAGCAACTGCCGCTGGATCTGCCTGCCCTGCTGCAAGCGGCCGCGCAACCGTTTGGCGAACTGATCACCAACCCCACCGCTGCGCTGCTGGACTTCATGCTGGACCGCCAGGCCGTCAGCCTGCGCGACCAGGGCTACAGCGCCCAGGAGGTGGATGCGGTGCTGGCGCTCAAACCCGCCCGCCTGAGCGAGGTGGCGCAGCGCCTGGCCGCGGTGCGGGCCTTTGCCGCGCTGCCCGAAGCGCCGGCCCTGGCCGCCGCCAACAAGCGGGTGGGCAACATCCTGAAGAAGGCCGAGGGCGCGGTGCAGCCCGAGGTCAACCCGGCGTTGTTGAAAGAGGCCGCCGAGGCCGCACTGGCCGCCGCGCTGGCGCAGGTGGCGCCCGCCGCCCAGGCCGCGTTCGAGCGCGGCGACCACACCGCCAACCTGCAGGCCCTGGCCGCGCTGAAGGCGCCGGTGGACACCTTCTTCGACCAGGTCATGGTCAACGCCGACGACCCGGCGCTGAAAGCCAACCGCCTGGGCCTCTTGGCCAGCCTGCACGCGGCCATGAACCGCGTGGCCGACCTGTCGCGCCTGGCGGCCTGAACCCGCGCCCCGCACCATGCCGCAACACGGCCGCCTCATCGTCCTGGACCGGGACGGCACCCTCGGGGCCGACCCCGAGGACTTCGTCCGCTCCCCCGACGACTGGCAGCCCCTGCCGGGCGCGCTGGAGGCGGTGGCGCGGCTCAACCACGCCGGCTGGCGGGTGGTGGTCGCGTCCAACCAGTCGGGCCTGGGGCGGGGCCTGTTCGACGTGGCCACCCTCAACGCCGTGCACGCCCGCATGCACAAGCTGCTGGCCGGCGTGGGCGCGCGGGTGGAGGCGGTGTTTTTCTGCCCCCACGCACCCGAAGACGATTGCGACTGTCGCAAGCCCGCGCCGGGCCTGTTCTTGCAAATTGCCCGTCGCCTGGGCGTGCCGCTGGCGCAGATCGTGGCCGTCGGCGACTCGGTGCGCGACGCCCAGGCCGCCGTGGCCGCGGGCTGCGAAGCGCACCTGGTGCTGACCGGCCAGTCCGAGCCTTACCGCCTGGGCGGTGCGCCCGACGGCTTGCCGCCCGGCGTGGCCCAGCACCTCGACCTCAATGCCTTCGCCGACGCCGTGCTGGCGCGCGAGGCCCAGAAAGCCCTTGGATGAACGCCCTTCGCTCGGTTTTGCACCTGTTGTTCATGGCGGTCACGGTGGTGCCGTGGGCACTGGCGGTGCTGTTGGCGGCGCCTTTCCTCAACAGCACCCGCATCTACTGGTTCTGTGTCGGCTGGTTGCGCCTGGCGGTGTGGGGCGGGCGCTGGATCCTGGGCATCCGCAACCGCGTCATCGGTTGGGACAACCTGCCGGTGGGCAGCACCGCGCCGGCGGTGTTGTTGGTCAAGCACCAGTCCACCTGGGAAACCTTCGCCATGCCCACGCTGATGCCGCACCCGCTGGCCTACGTGTTCAAGAAAGAGCTGCTGCGCGTGCCCTTCTTTGGCTGGGCCATGGCCAAGATGGACATGATCCACATCGACCGCTCGCAGCGCGCGCGCGCCTTCGCCAAGGTGGTGCAGCAGGGGCGGCGGCTGCTGGCGCAGGGCACCTGGGTCATCATGTTCCCCGAGGGCACCCGCATCGAGCGCGGCCAGCGGGGCGAGTACAAAACCGGTGGCACCCGGCTGGCGATCCAGACCGGCGCGCCGGTGATCCCGGTCGCCGTGACCTCGGCCAAGTGCTGGCCGCGCAAGGCGCTGTTCAAGCGCCCGGGCGTGGTGGAGTTTTCCATCGGCAAGCCGATTCCCAGCGAGGGCCGCAAAGCCGAGGAGTTGATGGCCGAGGTGGAGGCCTGGATCGAGGCGGAGATGCAGCGGCTCGACCCCGACGCCTATGCCCACACCCCGGCCAAGCCCGTCTGAGGTGCCGCTGGCGGGCGGCCAGCTCGACCTGTTTGCGCCGCCGCTCGCCGCCGTGCCTGGGGCCGCCCGCGGCACGCCGCTCCACCCGGACCGGGCCCGGCCAGCCGTTTCGCCGCCGGTGCCGGCCCCTGTTCCTGTTCTTGTTCCTGGGCCCGGACCCCTTCCCGGGCCTGTGCCTGTGTCATCGCCCACGCCGGACCCGCTGCGGCACCCGCGCGCCAACCGCGCCTGCCGCCTCGGCGGGGTGACCGTGGCCTACGAATTCCAGCGCGGGCAGCGCCGTACCGTGGGCCTGAACGTCGGCCCCTTGGGCCTGAGCGTGCGCGCCCCGCGCTGGACGCCGCTGGCCGAGGTGGAGGGGTTTCTGCAGGCCAAGGCAGACTGGGTGCTGGACAAGTTGCGCCAGGTGCAGGAGCGCCAGCGCCAAGCCCCGCCGGCCCAGGTCTGGGCCGAGGGCGCGCGCATCGCCTACCTCGGGCAGGCGCGGCTGCTGGTGCGCGACCCGGCGCACGGCTTCGAGGGCGCCGGGGCGGCGCTGCAGGGCGACCGCCTGCTGGTGGGCCTGCCGCTGCAGGCCGGCCCCGAACAGTGGCGCCAAACGGTGCAGGCCTGGCTGCGGCGCGAGGCGCTGGCGCTGTTCACCCAGCGCCTCAACCACTTCGCCCCGCAACTGGGGGTGCGCCACACCCGGGTCGGTCTGTCCAATGCCGGCACCCGCTGGGGCAGCGCCCGCGCCGATGGCGCCATCCGCCTGCACTGGCGGCTGGTCCAGCTGCCGCCGGCGCTGATCGACTACGTGGTGGTGCACGAACTCAGCCACCTGCGCGAGATGAACCACAGCCCCGCGTTCTGGCGGGTGGTCGAAAGCGTGCTGCCCGACCAGGACGAACGCCGCCGCGCGCTGCGCCGCATCCGCCTGCCCAGCGACTGAGTGCGGACCGGCGCGTCGTGCTGGGCACCGCGAGGGCGCCGAGGTAAGATGAACGCATGACGTTGACGTAAACGTCAATGCTTCCCGCATGCTGGCAGTGACCGCAACCGCAACCGCAACCGCAACCGCAACCGCAACCGCAACCGCAACCGCAACCGCAACCGCAACCGCCCCTGCCCACCCCACGACACCGGACCGGGCCCCGCCCATGGCACACGCACACACCTACACCATCAGCGACCTGGCCAAGGAATTCGACCTCACCACCCGGGCCATCCGGTTTTACGAGGACATGGGCCTGCTGCAGCCGCAACGCGAAGGGCCGGGCGGGCGCAACCGCGTGTACTCGGCGCGCGACCGCACCCGGCTGCGCCTGACGCTGCGCGCCAAGCGCCTGGGCCTGAGCCTGACCGAGGCCAAAGACCTGATCGACATGTACGACAGCCCGCGCGATTCCGGGCCGCAGCTGCGCAAGTTCCTGGTGGTGCTGGCCGAGCACAAGCGCCGCATCGAGGAGCAGATGGCCGACCTGCAGGCCAACCTCGACGAGCTCAAGGCCCACGAGAAGGAGGCCAAGGCGCTGCTGGCCAAGCTCGGCGCTTGAGCGCTGCGGCCGACCCGGCCGGGCAACCTCGGGAAAACCAGTGACCCCGCCGGTCCCCATTCGCGCCATAATTGACGTTTACGTAAACGTCAACAAAAGAACGCCATGACGACCCCTGCCGCCGCCCCCCCCGACACCGCCGCGCTGCGCGCCCGTGTGCAGGCCAGCCTGGCCCGCCAGGGCATGATGCAGCACCTGGGCGTGCGCCTGCTGGAGGTGGCGCCGGGCCAGGTGACGCTGGCCTTGCCCTACGGCGACCGGGTGACGCAGCAGCAAGGCGGCTTTCACGGCGGGGCCATGGGCGCGCTGGCCGACATCGCCGGCGGCTACGCCGGGCTCACCGTGGCGCCCGAGGGCATGGAGGTCACCACCGTGGAGTTCAAGATCAACTTCCTGGCCGCCTTCCAGAACGGCGAGCTGCACGCCACCGGCCGCGTGGTGCGCGCCGGCCGGCGCCTCATCGTCACCACCGCCGAGGTGGTGCACGTGGCGCCCGACGGCCGCCGCAGTGCCTGCGCGGTGATGCAGCAAACCCTGGCCCCCGTGCCCCAGACCTACTGAACGCCCC
>NZ_JAAQQT010000599.1:0-5627 GCF_011742065.1 Aquabacterium sp. A08 | reverse complement strand
GGCGTTGTTGCACAAAGGCCCGGGCGAACGCAGTAACCCCAACCCCAGACGGACTTAGGCCACGGCCACCGTCACCGGGCGTCCGAGTTGGCTGAACCGGTTGAGCAGGGCCACACGGATGTGCAACTCCGTCACCTGACGCTCAAACGTCCTGGCCATCACCCGCTCGCCCAGCCGCTTGAAGCAGTTCATCTTCGTCTCCACCAGGCTGCGCCGGTGGTAACCAATCCACTTCTTCCAGATTCGTCGTCCCAGCCGTTGGCACGCTCGCAAGGCTTCGTTGCGTGAAGCGGCCCCCGTCTGGTTGTTCTTCCACGCCCGGGCGTTCTTGCGTGGGGGAATGATGGCCTGGGCGTTGCGTCTGGCTATCGCCGCATGACACGCCTTGGTGTCGTAGGCTCCGTCACCGCCCACGCTGGCAATCGGCTCATCTGCGGGTATCTGGCTGAGCAGTTCAGGCAGCATGGGTGCGTCACCCGTGCCGTTGTCGGTGACTTCGATGGCCCGGATATCCAGTGTGTGGGCATCAATGGCCAGGTGCACCTTGCGCCACTGGCGCCGATAGTCCGCCCCATGCTTCTTGCGCTTCCATTCACCTTCACCCAGGAACTTGATGCCGGTGCTGTCGACCAACAGGTCCAACGCGGTGGTGCTCGGTCGGTAGGGCAGCTTGACGCTCAGGTGCTTCTGACGTCGGCACACGGTGCTGAAGTCCGGCACCTTCCAGTCCAGACCGGCCAGTCGCAGCAGGCTTTCAACCATTCCCAGGCTCTGGCGCAGGGGCAAGCTGAAGAGGCTCTTGATGCTCAGGCAGAACTGGATGGCGGCATCGGAGAAGATGGGTTGGCGACCCCGCTTGCCGGTGGCTGGGGCGTACCACTGCATGCCTTTGTCCAACCAGACCGTCAGTGACCCGCGTGCCTTGAGTGAGGCGTTGTAGCTGGCCCAGTTCGTCGTCTTGTACTTGCCCCTGGGGCGCTTGCTCTCACTCATGCTGCGAGCCTAGCAGCTGATTGGGGTGGATTTGTGCAACAGAGCCCTCTGGATGTAGAAAACTGAACATGGCTTAATGGCCATGTTCATGGTGGATTTACAGCCATGACCAGTATCCTCACAACGTTTTGGCAGTGGGCAGCAGTCTCAAAAGTGCCATACCAGCTGCTCCAGAAAATACCGATGCCATGAAGATCCCGATCTTCGCGCTGTCCATCAATTCGTCCCCCAGCGCAAGACTGGCAATGAACAGAGCCATCGTGAAGCCGATACCTGCGAGCAAGCTGCCGCCTGCCAAGCTGCCCCAACTCAGCTCAGGCGAGCGGACAGCCACACCGGAACGCAGTGCGAGCCAACTCAGCAACAAGATGCCTGCAGGCTTGCCAACGGTGAAGCCAAGGAACACCGCAAAAGTGATGGGCTGGAAGGCGCTGTCCCAACTCAGCACCAAACCAGCATTGGCGAGAGCGAAGGCAGGCATGACGCCGAAGCTCACCCATGGGTGCAGCATCATTTCCAGGCGCTCAACGGGGGAAAGGGATTCGCGTGCGGCAATCTCGGCAATCTGCAGGGTTTCACGGTCGCGGGTGTGCTCGCTGCCCTGGGTGCCAGCCGGGTGGGCGATGACCTGGCTGAGGATGGAATAGAGCCTACTGTCGCTCACCCAGCGTCTGGCGGGTGTCATCAGACCCAGTACCACGCCCGTGACTGTGGCGTGGAGCCCCGAGGCATCGACCGCCAACCAGGTGAGGCATCCGATGCAGAAATAGACCGGCAGGCTGCGTAACCCAACGACCGCCAGCACGCGCAGCACCGCTATACATAGCGCAGCCAATGCCAGCATGCGCCAGTCCATCTGGTGGCTGTACCCGATGGCGACCACCAGCATGGCGCCAATGTCGTCCACGATAGCCAGAAAAAGCATGAAGACGCGCAGGCTGTGCGGGACGCGAGAGCCAAGCAGTGTCAGGCACGCCACGACAAAGGCGGTGTCCGTGGCCATCACTATGCCCCAGCCATGCTGGCCGGAATCTCCCCATTGCAAGCCAAGGTAGATTGCCGCTGGCGCAATCATGCCACCCAGGGCACCT
The DNA here is from genome assembly GCF_011742065.1 of Aquabacterium sp. A08. Lineage (NCBI taxonomy): Bacteria > Pseudomonadati > Pseudomonadota > Betaproteobacteria > Burkholderiales > Sphaerotilaceae > Aquabacterium > Aquabacterium sp. A08. The sequence continues at coordinate 3,543 of NZ_JAAQQT010000599.1, read as the reverse complement.
GCAACTGAGAGCGCTGCCATGCGGGGGTTGCGCATCTCCCCAAGAACGATCTCGCGCTTGAGTTCCAGTGCGACGAGGAAAAAGAACAAGGTCATGAGCCCGTCGTTGATCCAGCCACGCAGAGAGCGGCCGAATTCAACAGGGCCTATGCGCAGCCCGAGCTGGATGTCCCACAACCCAAGAAACGCATCGGCCCACGGCGAGTTAGACAGGGCCACGGCCACGACGGTGAACAAGAGCAAAACCGCTCCTCCTGCCGCCTCGATGTGCAGGAAGCGGATGAACGGATGGGCCAGGCGGTCGATGAATCCCCGGGGTAAATCGACAGCATCAGGTGATGAGGGGGGGAGATGAGCCATGGGCAACGGGATTACTCCCCATCATCAAGGTGCTGGCTGCAGTGTGACTCTGCAGTGCGCGCGAGTCAGGGCATGTTCAATCCGCGATTTCCTCTGACTTGGGAGCGAACTCACCACACCAACTGGTAGGGGCCGTGATGGGGAAGGCCCATGCCGCCGGGTTGTACCTGGCACTTGAAACATCTGGCCATGCGGGCAATGGCTGTGGCGGAAACCTGTGGCACAGCCCGACACCATGCTCCGAAACGGCGTCTTTGGGATTCCAGAACTTACAGTTATCGCAGTGCATCTTGCTGGCCTAAAAACAGATTCACTCCCAAGGAATGCGCTTCTTTTGATCGCCCTGCATGGTGAGCTGCCTCAGAAGTTCAATGACTTGGTCCAGCTTTTTTTCCAGGTTATCCAACTTTCCTTCCATCGCAGACAACATCTCTTCAGTCTGATGCTGGGGGGGCGAAGAAGTGTCAACCGGCGCATTGTTTGTGGTGGCCATCTGAATACCCTGGTTGTAGAAAACTGAACGAGGCTTAACGGCCGTGATCACCACCCACGGTACCTCGGCGGGACTGCGACTGGTTGCCTCCCCCGACTTGACTTTCACGATCACTGCGGCTCTGCGGCGTGCGGTGTCCCTGATTCAGTTGCGTTGCGTCTTGCTCACCTTGTTTGTTGGTGTCGTTGGACACCTTGCCCGTGTGGGGTTCCTGCTTGTCTGCGGGGCTTTGGTTCTTGCTCATGAAAAACTCCTGGGCTGATGGGGCGGGACGACGGCGTCGTCCGAATACACCGTACATCAAATGTTGGGCACATGCAAACTCAGCAGCCCACCACAGGCGCAGAATGCAAGTTCACCGCCGGAGAACACACCATGCGCCAAGCGTTGTCCAATCACCGCACCAGCCTGGCCACGATCGCCTCGTGGGCCATGTTCAGCCGGGGCCTGGAGCCGGAGTTCCACAGCGACGTTCACAAACAATTGGCACGACTGAGCAGTCCAGCGATGGAGAAGGATTCCCGTATCCGGGATCTGAGCGGCCTGCCGTGGTGCTCTATCGACAATGACGACTCCCGGGACCTGGATCAACTGACCGCCATAGAAGCAGTGAAGCATCGGGAGATGCGGTTGTTCGTCGCCATTGCGGATGTCGATGCCTTGGTCAAAAAGGGCACGCCGGTCGATGCGCACGCGCGCCACAACACGACTTCGGTGTACACCTCGGCGCGGATCTTTCCGATGTTGCCCGAGCGCCTGTGCACCGACCTGACCTCGCTGAACCCCCAACAAGACCGGTTGGCCGTTGTCGTTGAGATGCTGTTCAGCGATGACGGCATCTTGACCAGTTCCTCCATCTACCGGGCCATGGTGCGCAACAAGGCACAGCTCGCGTACGACGCGGTGTCGGCTTGGATCGAGGGTGAAGGCGAGTTGCCTGAGCCTGCCCGCCGCGTTGAGGGCCTGAGCTCGCAACTGCGTTGGCAAGACGACCTGGCCCAGAAACTGAGGGTGTTGCGCCGCGCGCAGGGCTCGCTGGAGTTTGAAACCTTCCAGCCCAGGGCGCTGTTTCAAGGCGAGCGCATCACCGCGATACGGCAACAACCGCAAAACCGCGCCCGGCAGTTGATCGAAGAATTCATGATCGCCACCAACGGCTGTACCGCCCGGTTCCTGGCTGACAGAGGCATGGCCTCGTTGCGGCGGGTGGTTCGGTCTCCGGAACGGTGGCAGCGTATTGTTGAGGTTGCACACCAGTACGGCACGAGCCTGCCTCGGCAGCCGGATGGCAAGGCCCTGGAGGCTTTCCTGGCACAACAACACCGTGCCGACCCCTTGCGCTTTCCCGATCTGTCGCTGGTGATTGTCAAGCTCATGGGGTCGGGCGAATATGCGCTCGAACGGCCCGGCGCGCCAGCGATTGGCCACTTTGGCCTGGCGGTGCAGGACTACATGCATTCCACCGCACCCAACCGGCGTTTCCCGGACCTGATCACCCAAAGATTGTTGAAGGCGGCCTTGGCCGACGCACCCCCGGCGTACACAGACGAAGAACTGGGGGAGCTGGCGAGCCACTGCACCACCCAGGAAGACGCGGCGCAAAAGGTGGAGCGGCAGGTTCGGAAGTCCGAGGCCGCCTTGCTGCTGCACTCCCACATCGGGCAGGTCTTTGCCGGTGTGGTCACCGGGGCGGGCGACAAGGGGGTCTGGGTGCGCATCTTCGAGCCGCCTGCGGAGGGAAGAATCCGAGGCGTCACCACCGCCATCCATCTGGGTGAATTGGTACAGGTCAAGCTGGTTTCCACTTCGGTGGAACGCGGGTTCATTGACTTCGTCTTGGCACACAGATGACTTGCTTTCACCCGTGCGGCGGCCTTGGTTGCCAGCGCTGGAAGAAAGGCGTGTAATGACAGACCGCTTGTTGTCTCAAGGAGAACGCCATGAACCGTCATTCGCTGGGTGCTTGGGTCTTGTCGTGCGTGATGGGTTTCACACTCGCAGGCTGCGCCGTATCGCGTGACCAGTCCACCGTTGGAGAGTACGTTGACGACGCCACTGTCACCACCCGCGTCAAGGCCAGGTTTGCTGAAGACAAGGTGGTGAGCGCGCTGTCCATCAGCGTTGAGACGCTACGTGGTTCTGTCCAGCTGTCCGGCTTCGCCAAGAGCAACGAAGAAAAAGCCCGCGCCGAGGCGATTGCACGCGCAACCCCCGGTGCCAAAAGCGTCATCAACTACATCGCCGTTCGTCCCTAAGGTCTGTCAAACGCTAGGTTGATCTGCGCTACGCACGCTTACCCTTACCTTGAGTCCTGAAAGCCGACGTAGCAGGCGGATGCGCGCTGCCACAGGCCACCAGTCGTACAGAAAAATCTCCATCGGGCGCCACATGGCGACCCAACCGCCAATGACGACACTCTGCTGAAGAATCTGCATGGCGTGAAGACTGGCGCCAGAAATGTTGCCGAGCCATTGGCTCACGCCAATGGACGCAGACAGGAATGCGAGACCGATCATCAGACTGGTGCGCCCACGCTTGAAAAGGTCGCGCAGCTGTGCCTGTGTTGACTGCGTTGATGCCTCGAAATGCGCGCGTATCGCCTGTTCAACCATGTTCAGCTTCGCCAGGTTGGCGGGCGGCTGGTCCAGATGAACCAGCAATGCCAAGGCAGCGTGTTTGGGCAGTTCTTTG
>NZ_JAAQQT010000598.1:0-25996 GCF_011742065.1 Aquabacterium sp. A08 | reverse complement strand
CGGCGCTGCCCCAGGCCCAGTGCCCGAACACCGGGTAGATCAGCGCCGAGACGGCGGCCGACAGGGCCAGGTAGGTGCCAAAGCGCATGCGCTCGGCCACCGCCCCCGAGACGATGGTGGCCGCCGTGGCGCAAAACATGGTCTGGAACAGCACAAAGGTCAGCAGCGCCGGCGCGTGGCCCAACTGGTCGAAGGCGCCGAACAGGGTGGCACCGACCCAGCCGCCCTGGCTGGCGCCGAACATCAGGCCAAAGCCGACCAGCCAGTACAGCAGCGACGCCACGGCAAAGTCCGAGATGTTCTTGGCCGCGACGTTGATCGAGTTTTTGTTGCGGGTCAGGCCCGACTCCAGGCACAGAAAACCGGCCTGCATCACGAAGACGAGGCCGGCACAGATGAGGACCCAGAGGAGGTCGAGGGGCTGGCTGCTGCTCATGTCGGATGGCACCTGCTTGGCCCAAAGGCCGGTTGCCATCTCTAGCAATTACCGTTCCAACCCGCCCCCGGGTGGGCCCGGGTCAGACCGGTTGCAGGAAACGCTGCAGCGCCGTCAGCACGCCGTCGGGGTCTTCGGTCATGAGGGAATGGCCGGCGCGCAGCAGCACGGTCTGGCCGTGTTTCGCCCGGCGGCTCAGGGTTTGGGCGGCCTTCGGCGGGGTCATCTGGTCCTGGCTGCCCAGCAGGAACAGGGTGGGGCACTGCACCCGGTCCATGGCTGGCTCGCCCTGGTCGTAGCCGTCGCAGGCCACAAAGCCGCGGTGGAACACGTTCACCCGCGGGTTGCTCGCCAGTACGCGGCGCATCAGCGCCCTGGAGCCACCCAGCAGCCAGGTGCCCGGGCCCAGCGCCGACGGTGGCGGGGCCAGGGTGGAGTGGCTGAACAAGTTGACCATGTCGATCGCCTTCATCGGCTGGTTCAGCGATGCGTCCAGCAACGCGGGCGAGACCTTCATGGGGTAGGCGGTGCCCACCATCGCCAAGTGGCTCACGCGCTCGGGGGCGTCGGCCGCGGTCTGCAGGGCAATCAGCGAGCCGAAGCTGTGGCCGACCAGCGCGGCTTTCTCGATCTTCAGCGCGTCGAGCAGGCCCAGCACGGCGCGGGACGCGTCCTGCACGCTGGCGGGCGCTTCGCCGCCGCTCTTGCCGTGGCCAGGCAGGTCGATGGCCAGCACGTTCCAGCCGTGGTGGGCCAGGTAGCGGCTTTGCAGAATCCACACGCTGTGGTCGTTGAGCACGCCGTGGATGAAGACCACCGTGGGCTGGGCCGGGTGGAAGGGTTTGCCGCCGGTGTAGGCGTAGAGCGGGGCGCCGTGGACGTCGATGATCATCTCAGGCCCCCGCTTTCTCGGCCGCTTTCAGCGCGCGCTTCAGGTCGTCGATCAGGTCGTCCGGGTCTTCCAGCCCGATGGACAGGCGGATGGTGCCCGGGCCAATGCCGGCGCCGGCCAGGGCCTCGTCGGTCATGCGGAAGTGGGTGGTGCTGGCGGGGTGGATGACCAGGCTGCGGCAGTCGCCCACGTTGGCCAGGTGGCTGAAAATTTTCAGCGTTTCGATGAAGGCCTTGCCCTGCGCGCGGCTGCCCTTCAGGTCGAAACTGAACACGCTGCCGGCGCCGCGCGGCAACAGTTGTTGCGCCAGGGCGTGGCTGGGGTGGCTCTCCAGCAGCGGGTGGCCCACCCGGCCCACGAAGGGGTGGCTGGCCAGGAATTGCACCACCTTTTCGGTGTTGCTCATGTGGCGCGCCATGCGCAGCGGCAGGGTTTCGATGCCCTGCAAAATCAGCCAGGCGGTGTGCGGGCTCATGCAGGCGCCGAAGTCGCGCAGGCCTTCGCGCCGGGCGCGCAGCAGGAAGGCGCCCACGGTCGATTCCTCGCTGAACACCATGTGGTGGAAGCCTTCGTAGGCCTGGGTCAGTTCTGCGAATTTCCCCGAACGCTCCCAGTCGAAGCTGCCGCCATCGACCACGATGCCGCCCACCACCGTGCCGTGGCCGCTCAGGAACTTGGTGGCCGAGTGGTAGACCAGGTCGGCGCCCAGGTCCAGCGGCTTCATCAGCCAGGGCGTGGTCAGCGTCGAGTCCACCAGCAGCGGCACGCCGGCCTCGTGGGCGATCTGCGCCACCGTCGGGATGTCCAGCACGTCCAGCCCCGGGTTGCCCACGGTTTCGCCGAAGAACAGCTTGGTGTTGGGCCGCACCGCGGCGCGCCAGCCGTCGATGTCGCCAGGCTTCACGAACGTGGTCTCGATGCCGAAACGCCGCATCGTGTAGTGCAGCAGGTTCTGCGATCCGCCATACAGCGCGGTGGACGCCACGATGTGCGAGCCCGCGCCCATGAGCGTGGCCACGCTCAGGTGCAGCGCGGCCTGGCCGCTGGCCACCGCAATGCCGCCTATGCCGCCTTCCAGCGCCGCCACGCGTTGCTCCAGCACCGCGTTGGTGGGGTTGCTGATGCGGCTGTACACATGGCCCGAGCGTTCCAGGTTGAACAGGGCGGCCGCGTGGTCGCTCGATTCAAACACGAACGACGTGGTCAGGTGGATGGGCACGGCGCGCGCGCCGGTGCTGGGGTCGGGGGCGGCGCCCGCGTGCAGCGCGAGCGTGTCGAAGCCGGGGTCGGCGTAGCCGGACATGGTGTCTCCTCGGGTGTGTTTGGGCGCAATTGTGGGCTATATTTGACTCCGCACACGCCACACCGGCGACAGAGGAGAAAACATGAAGGTCAGCGATATTCTGCGTGTCAAGGGCGGCACGTTGTACACCGTGTCCCCGGACGAATCCCTGGCCCGCGCCATCGAGACCATGGCGCACTTCGACATCGGCTCCCTGGCCGTCATGGAACGCGGTGCCCTGGCCGGCATGCTGACCTTCCGCGAAGTCATCCACACCGCGGCCAAGAACGGCGGCAGCGTGGGCGCCACCACCGTACGCCAGGTGATGGACGCCGGCCCCCACTTCTGCACCCCCGACACCGAACTCGACGAGGTGCGCCCCATGATGCTGGAGCGCCACACCCGCTACATGCCCGTCATGGACGGCAAGATGCTGATGGGCGTGATCAGCTTCTACGACGTGGCCAAGGCCGTGGTGGACAGCCAGAACTTTGAAAACAAAATGCTCAAGGCCTACATCCGCGACTGGCCCGAAGGCGAGCCGGCCGAAGGCGTGGCCAAACTGTCCTGACGGCGCGCCGCGTCAGCCCTCGCTGGCGTGGATCATGTCCCGCACCCGCGGGTAAATCTGCTGCTGCCACTTGCGGCCACTGAACACCCCGTAGTGGCCCACCCCGGTCTGCACGTGGTGGGTTTTGCGGTAGGGGCGGATGTTGGGGCACAGTTCCTGCGCCGCCACCGTCTGCCCGACCGAGCAGATGTCGTCGCGTTCGCCCTCCACGGTCATCAGCGCGGTGCGCCGGATGGCCGCCGGGTTCACCGTGCGGTCCTGCCAGCGCAGCACGCCGCGCGGCAGGTCGTAGGTCTGGAACACCTTTTCCACCGTTTCCAGGTAGAACGGCGCCGGCAGGTCGTTGACCGCCAGGTACTCCTCGTAAAAGGTCTGCAGGGTGCGGGCCTCGGCCTCGCGCCCTTCCAGCAGGTGTTCGTACATCTGCCGGAAGGAGTGCTGGTGGCGCTCCAGGTTCATGCTCAAAAACGCCGACAGCTGCACAAAGCCCGGGTACACCCGCCGCATGAAGCCGGCGTGCGGCAGCGGCACGGTGCTGATCAGGTGTTGCTCGAACCAGTCGATGGGTTTGCTCGTGGCCAGCCGGTTCACTTCGGTCGGGTTGACGCGGCAGTCCACCGGGCCGGCCATCAGCGTCAGGCTGCGCGGCTGGGCCGGGTGCTGGTCCTCGGCCATCAGGGCGGTGGCGGCCAGCGCGGCCACGCAGGGTTGGCACACCGCCACCAGGTGGCAGCCTTCGCCCACGGTGGCCACGAAACGCATCAGGTAGCCGGTGTAGTCGTCCAGCCCGAACTCGCCGTGGCGCAGCGACACGTCGCGGGCGTTGTGCCAGTCGGTGATGTAAACGTCGTGGTCCTGCAGCAGGGTGCGCACGGTTTCGCGCAGCAGCGTGGCAAAGTGGCCCGACAGCGGCGCGGCCAGCAGCACCTTGGGCTGCGGCGCCAGGCCCGGCGCGTCTTTGCGGAAGTGCAGCAGCGTGCCGAAGGGCAGGCGCAACGGGGCTTCTTCCACCACCGGCACGGCCTGGCCGTCCACCAGCACCTGGTCGATGCCGTAGGCCGGCCGGGTGTGCGTCAGGCGCAGGCGCGAGAGCACCTCGCAGGCCGCCGCCACCTGGCGCAGCGCGCTGCGCTCGGTGTGGCGCAGCCAGAGCGCAGCGCCCAGGCTTTGGGCCGTCAGCCGCAGGGGTGACAGCAGATCGGAATGAAACTGGTAGGCCTGGTACAGCATGGGGTTCTTTCCGGTGAAGCTGGGGCCACACAGGCAAGTCCCGGGCCAGCCGGGCGCTGCGCGGTTTTGGTGCGTGGGCCGCGCTGGCGCATGGCACAGGGTTTGCTCAGTCCTGGGCCACAACCTCCCGAGGAGCAAAGCATGGGCACAGCGGTACTCACCCTCAGCAGCAAGAACTACGGCGCCTGGTCCTTGCGCGGCTGGCTCATGGCCCGGCTGGCCGGGCTGGACTTCGAGGAACACACCGTCTCCCCCGACGACCCGGCCATGAAGGCCGAAATGCTGCTGCTGTCCTCCTCCATCCGGGTGCCGGCGCTGGACCATGACGGCGTCCACGTCTGGGACACGCTGGCCATTGGCGAATACCTGCACGAACTCGCCCCCCAGGCCGGGCTGCTGCCCGCCGACCGGGCCGCCCGCGCCCACTGCCGCGCCGTCTGCGGCGAGATGCATTCCGGCTTCTCGGCGCTGCGGTCTTCGCTGCCCATGAACATCAAGGCGCGCTATCCGGGCTTCAAGCCGTGGTCGCGGGCGCAGGCCGACATCGACCGCATCGTCGAGATCTGGACCGACTGCCTGGCCACCTATGGCGGCCCTTACCTGTTCGGCGCCCGGCCCGGCATGGCCGACGCGATGTTTGCCCCGGTGGTCACCCGCTTCGTCACCTACGACGTGACCTTGCCACCGGCCTGCGTGGCCTACTGCGTCACCGTGATGGCGCTGCCCGACATGCGGGCCTGGGTGGCGGCGGCCCAGGCGGAGCCGGACGAGATCGACGAACTCGACGCCGAGTTCTGATGGCCGCCAAACGGCGCACCGGCGCGGGGCTGCGGCGCACCGTCCTGGGCGCCGGCGGCCCCGCCGCGGCGGCGCGCCGGCGTCTGGGATAATCCGGCCCATGAGCGGCAACACCTTCGGCACCCTTTTCACCGTCACCAATTTCGGCGAATCCCACGGCCCGGCCATCGGCTGCGTCATCGACGGCTGCCCGCCGGGCCTGGCGCTGTGCGAGGCCGACATCCAGGCCGACCTGGACCGCCGCCGCCCGGGCACCAGCAAGTTCGTCACCCAGCGCAACGAGCCCGACCAGGTGCAGATCCTGAGCGGCGTGTACCAGGGCCAGACCACCGGCACGCCGATCGCCCTGCTGATCCAGAACACCGACCAGCGCAGCAAGGACTACGGCGACATCGTGCAGAGCTTCCGCCCGGGCCACGCCGACTACGCCTACTGGCAGAAGTACGGCGTGCGCGACCCGCGCGGTGGCGGCCGTTCCTCGGCCCGGCTGACGGCGCCCACCGTGGCCGCCGGGGCCGTGGCCAAAAAATGGCTGAAAGAAAAGTTCGGCACCACCTTCCGCGGCTGCATGACCGCCGTGGGCGAGGTGGACATCCCGTTCGAGCACTGGGACCACGTGCCGAACAACCCCTTCTTTGCGCCGGTGGCCGACACCTCGGCGCTGGAGGCCTACATGGCCGAGCTGCGCAAGGCCGGCGACTCCTGCGGCGCGCGGCTGCGCGTCACCGCCCAGGGCATGCCGGTGGGCCTGGGCGAGCCGCTGTACGACAAGCTCGACGCCGACATCGCCTACGCCATGATGGGCCTGAACGCGGTCAAGGGCGTGGAGATTGGCGCGGGCTTTGCCAGCGTGGCCCAGCGCGGCAGCACCCACGGCGACGCGCTCACGCCCGAAGGTTTCCTCTCCAACAACGCCGGCGGCGTGCTCGGCGGCATCAGCACCGGGCAGGACCTGGAGGTGTCGATCGCCATCAAGCCGACCAGCTCCATCCTGATCCCGCGCCCCTCCATCGACGTGCAGGGTCAGCCGCTGGAGCTGATCACCAAGGGCCGGCACGACCCCTGCGTGGGCATCCGCGCCACGCCCATCGCCGAGGCGCTGCTGGCGTTGGTGGTGATGGACCACGCCCTGCGCCACCGCGCCCAGTGCGGCGATGTGCGCGTGCCGGTCGGCCCGATTGCCGCGGCCGCGCCCGGTCACGCCTGAGCGGTCTGGCCCCACCGTGAGCACGGCGCCCGCGGCCGGCCCGGTGTCGCGCCGGCAGTTGCTGCCCTTCGCCGCGCTGTCGGCGGGGTACTTTGCGCACATCGGTTTTTTCAACCCCTACCTGCCGCTGTGGCTGCAGGACGGGGGCTATGGTCTGTTCGCCATCGGGCTGATGACCTCGCTGCAGTCGGCCACGCGGCTGTTTGCGCCCTACATCTGGGGCTGGCTGAGCGACCACACCGGCCACCGCGTCTGGCTGCTGCGCTACTGCGCCAGCGTGGCGCTGGCGGTGTCGCTGGCCTTGTGGTGGGACTGGGGCGCGGTCGGCCTGTTCGTGGTGCTGCTGCTCATGTTCACCCACACCAGCGGCATGATGCCGCTGAGCGAGTCGGTGCTGTCGCAGCTGGTGAGCCAGGGCGGTGTGTTCGACGCGCGGCGCTACGGCCGGGTGCGGCTGTGGGGTTCGCTCGGGTTTTTGCTCACGGTGCTGGCCGCCGGTGCCTGGTTCGACCGCCACGGCATGGCCAGCTTCCCGGCCTGGACGGCGCTGACCCTGCTGGCGGTGGTGGCCAGCGTCTGGGCCATGCCCGACCGGCGCGGGCCGCGCCACGCCCCCGGCACCCAGCCCGCCATCGGGCCGGTGCTGCGCCAGCCGGTGGTGCGCTGGTTTTTTGTGGCGGCCTTCTTCCACATCCTGGCGCACATCTTCATTTACATCTTCTTTTCGCTCTACCTGGACGGGCTGGGCTACGGCAAGGGCGTGATCGGCCTGCTCTGGGCGTTTGCGGTGGTGGTGGAAATCGGCTGGTTCTTCACCCAGGGGCGCTGGTTGCCCCGGATCAGCCTGGCCGGTTGGCTGGTGCTGGCCGCCGCGCTGATGGCCCTGCGCATGGGCGTGACGGCGCTGGCCGGCGCCTGGCTGTGGGCGCTGTTCGCGGCGCAGGCGGTGCACGCCATCACCTTCGCGGCGCACCATTCGGTGTGCATCGCGCTCATCAACACCCACTTCCCCGACCGGCTGCGGGCGCGCGGCCAGGCCCTGTTCGCGGTGCTGGGCTACGGCCTGTCGGGCGTGGTGGGTGGCCTGCTGGGTGGGCTGGTCAGCAGCCGCTGGGGCGTGGGCGCGGTGTTCTGGCTGTCGGCGGCGTCGGCCGCGCTGGCCACCTGGGCGGCCTGGCGCATGCGGCGCTGGTCGGCGCCATTCACGCCACCGGCGGGGCCGGCCAGAAGCGGCGCAGCGGGTTGAAACCGGTCACCAGCGCTGTGGCCAGCAGCACGAAGGCGCCCCCCAGGTACACGCCCGAGCCCAGCGGCTCGCCCAGGAACAGGTGGCCCCAGGTGACGCCGAACAGCGGGATCATGAAGGCCGGGCTCATGGCCGCCACCGGCGAAACGTGCTGCAGGATGCGGATGTGCAGCCAGTACGCCAGCCCGGAGGTGACCACGCCCAGCATGCCCACGGCGGCCAGCGCCGGCAGGGTGAAGCGCGCCTCGGGCACCGCCCAGGCCGCGCCCGGCAGCATGAACAGCGCGGCCGCCAGGTGGATGCTGGCCGAAATGGCCAGCGGCTGCATGCGGGTGGTGGCGCGCTTCATCATCGGCGTGGCCACGCCGTAGCAAGCGGCGCCGGCCACCGCGGCCAGGGCCGCCCACAGCACCGCGTCGGTGGTGGCCACCGGGCCCAGCTGCACGATCAGCGCCACCCCGGTGAAGCCCGCCGCGCAGCCGGCCAGCTTGCGCCAGGTCAGGGTGTCCTCCTTCAGCCAGGCCGACGACAGGGTGCCAAACAGCACCGCCGTGCTGTTGAGCAGGGCGATGTAGCCGGCCGGCAGTTCCAGCGCGGCGTAGGAAAAGAACAGAAAGGGCAGGGCCGCCGTCAGCACGCCCAGGCCCAGCACCTCTTTCCAGTGGGCGCGGGGCCAGTGGTGGCGCAACGCGGCCATCAGCACCGCCAAGGTGGCGGCGGCCAGCCCCAGGCGCAGCGTGGCCAGCACCACCGGGCCCAGGTCGGGGCTGGCGATGCGCAGCAGCACGAAGGACGAACCCCACAGGGCCGACAGGCCCACCAGTTGCAACAGATAACGGATGTTCACCCACGGATTGTGGGCGGCGGGCCGGGGCCTGACCACCACGCCGCGTCGCCTGCGCGATAGGCCAGGTCGGCCGGGTCAGCCGGCGCGGGCCTGGCGGCGCAGCAGCGCGTCCAGGGCGATCAGGTAGCCGTCGGTGCCAAAGCCCACCACGATGCCGGCGGCCACCGGCGAAATCCAGGAATGGTGGCGGAAGGCCTCGCGCGCGTGCACGTTGGAGATGTGGCACTCGATCACCGGCAGCCCGTCCACGCCCTTGATGGCGTCGTGCAGCGCGATGGAGGTGTGCGTCAGCGCCCCCGGGTTGAAGACGCAGCCCAGCGCCTCGCCGGCCTTGTACAGGCGGCCGTATTCGTGGATTTTGTCGATCAGCGCCCCCTCCCAGTTGCTCTGGAAGCACTCCACCGCGCAGCCGGCGCGTTCACCGGCGGCGCGGCACTGGGCCTCCACGTCGGCCAGGGTGGTGTGGCCGTACTGCTCGGGTTCGCGGGTGCCCAGCAGGTTGAGGTTGGGGCCGTTGAGGACGAGGATCTTTTTCATGGCGGCATTATGCGGCCCGCGTCAGGTGCCGCAAAAGGTCTGGTAGCCGGCGCTTTGCGCGGGTGTGGCTGGCTGGGCCCAGGGGCTGTCGGCCAGGTCCGCTGCCCAGGGGCGGGTGATGGCGGCCAGCAGCGCCTCGAAGGGTTGCAGGTCGCCGCGGTCGGTGGCGGCGTCCAGTGCCGCTTCCACCAGGTGGTTGCGCGGAATCACCAGCGGGTTGACCGCGTCCAGGCGCTCGGCCACCTGCGCTGGCGCTTCGCCCTGTTGGGCCAGCCGCTGCTGCCAGGCGGTCAGCCAGGTTTGCAGGGCCGCCGGGGCCGCGGCCAGGGTCTCGGCCTGCCACAGCGCCAGCCAGGGCGCGGGCTGGCCGCGCAGCACGTCCGCCAGCCGGCGAAAGCCCAGGGTGTGGTCCACCTGGCCGCTGTGCAGCAGGGCCAGGTAGTCCTGGCCCAGGGCCAGGTCGGCGCTGTCGGGCGCCGCGTCGGGGGCATCGGCCCGTGGGCGCAGGCCCAGCTTCTGGCGCAGCACCGCGCCCCAGTGGCGCTGGTACACCGCCGGGAAGGCGTTCACCGCCTCGGTGGCCTGGGCCACGGCGGCGTCGGTGTCGGCGCCCATCAGGGGCAGCAGGGCCTCGGCCAGCCGCGCCAGGTTCCACTGGGCGATGCCGGGCTGGTTGCCGTAGGCGTAGCGGCCGTGGTGGTCGATGGAGCTGAACACCGTGTCCGGGTCGTGCGCCTCCATGAAGGCGCAGGGGCCGTAGTCGATGGTTTCGCCCGACAGGGTGGTGTTGTCGGTGTTCATCACGCCGTGGATGAAGCCCACCCCCATCCAGCGCGCCACCAGCGCGGCCTGCCGGTCGATGGCCGCGCGCAACAGGGCCAGGGCGGGGTTGGCGCTGTCGGCCAGCTCAGGGTAATGGCGGGTCATGACGTGTTCCACCAGCCGCTGCAGGGTGGCGCTGTCTTGCCGCGCTGCAAAAAACTGGAAGGTGCCCACCCGCACGTGGCTGGCGGCGGTGCGCACCAGCACCGCGCCGGGCAGGGCGCGTTCGCGCCGCACCGTTTCGCCGGTGGCTACGGCCGCCAGGGTGCGGGTGGTGGGCAGGCCCAGCGCGTGCATGGCCTCGCTGATTAGGTATTCGCGCAGCACCGGGCCCACGGCGGCCTTGCCGTCGCCGCCGCGCGAAAACGGCGTGCGGCCCGAGCCCTTGAACGCGATGTCGTGGCGCCGGCCCTGCGGGTCCAGCACCTCGCCCAGCAGCAGGGCGCGGCCGTCGCCCAGCTGCGGCGAAAACCCGCCGAACTGGTGGCCGGCGTAGGCCTGGGCCAGGGGTTGCGCCCCGGCGGGCACCACCTGGCCGGCAAACACCGCCAGGCCCTCGTCGCCGGCCAGGCGCTCGGCGTCCAGCCCCAGGGCCTGCGCCAGCCCGTGGTTGAAGCGCAGCCAGCGCGGCGCGGGCGCCGCTTGCGGCACCACCGGCACGTAGGCGCCCACCAGGTCGCGGGCGTAGCTGTTGTCAAAGGGGAACAGGGCGGGCAGGGTCACACAGGGCCTTGGGGTGAACGGGAAGGGAGCAGCCGCATTGTCCCGCGGGGTGCCCGCCTCGGCGCGCTGTGGGGTTGCTGGGTGGCGGCGGTGCGCCGCACCGGACGGCGCGGGCCGGTCTGGCCGAGGCAATTGCGGCTGTAGAACAAATCAATCGGGAAAAGGCCTGCGCACAGGGTTGTCCGCCTTGCGGGGGGCGCGGGCGGCGGCCTAGCATGGGGCATGAACAGCGTTGACGAACTGCCCGTGGTCAAACAGGGCCAGTGGTTTTTTGGCGGGTTGACCACCTGCCCGGTGCGCATCGTGCGCCACCACACCCTGTACGGCACGCACGACCCCGAAGACCCGCCCGAACTGGCGGCCGACCGCGAAGCCGAGTGCTACTGCGTGCGCTACCACCTGCCCGGTTCGGACGACCCGTGGCACGACGGCGGCACCGCGCTCACGCTGCGCGAAGCCATGTTCATGGCCGAGCGCAAGCTGGGCCCGGTGGTCAACTGGCAGGACTGAGCACCGGCGCCAGCCGGTAGCTGGCGCTGCCCGCGGCCCAAGCCAGCAGGCGGTCGATGTTGGGGTGCTTGCCCGGGTGGGCCTGGGCGTCGGCCAGGTGCTCGCCGTACCATTGCAGCCCTTCGGCCGCCGCCGCCGGGGTGATGGTGCCGCCGTGCTTCTGGGCCAGCCCGTGGTACACCGCCAGCGAGCCGGCCTGGCCGGGCTTGTTTTCCAGGGTGGCCACGGTGTGGCCATCGGCGTCCAGCAGGTGCGCGGCGGCGAGGTGGCTGACGGAGGGGAGTTGTTGGAGTCGGGTGGCGAAGTTCATGCGCGTGATCATGACACGGCTGCACAGCCTCGCGCTTCAGGTTGCGGCAGGCAGCACCCTCCGCAAGGCGCGTATATTGTGCCAGAGCAGGGCCTTGGGCATCTCCATGGCCATGGCCTGCATGCAGCGCTCCAGCCAGCCTGGGCGGTTCTGTAGGCGGTCAATCGCTTTGGCCAAGTCGCGCTCTACGGCAGAACCATACGCCGCTTGCGCCTTGGCCAGCGCCGCACGCAAGGCAGGCAGGCGCAGGTTCATCATCGCCAGATCGATCACGTCCCGGCTGAACACGCCATCGTCTGCCTGTCGGTCGGAGTTGGCCAGCAGTTTCGATGCTGCGAGGTCCAGCGGTGTCAGGGTGTCCACCCCGCAAAGCACGTCCTGTGGCCCCGGTACTTCCAGCTCCATGCGGGCTTCCCGCACGATCTCAAACTTGATCGCCTGTCCGTCCATCTGCACCTGGGTGCGTATGCCGTACTGGTCGGCACGTATTTCACGCAGGGCCACCAGCGGCATCGCACCTTGGCGAACAATGGCGCTGATGCCATCGGTGCCCATGAGCCGCTGACGCAGATCTCGGTAACCCGCCGCGTCAGAGACCAGAAAGTCCATGTCCACCGACTCTCGGTACTCGCCATAGCGCAGCGCAATGCACGTACCCCCGCCAAACAGGCAGCCGTGCTCGCGCAGCAAGCGGCTGTCCAGCGACGCCAGCACGTGCCCAATGCGTTGATGGTGAGGGCGCTCAAACACGGTGCTTGGTGAATGCCGTGCGCAGCGCCGCCAGCAGTGCCTGTTCGTGGGCAGGCATGGCTTCTACCTCCAGGTGGCGCGCGTTGCGTTCGTAAATGTCCAATGCCTCGGCGGGGGTGAGCGTGTCCGTGCCGTGCACCTGCCAGGCCAGTGCTTTCAACTGGGGGTGGTCGTTCAGGCGGATGTGCAGCGGAATCCATTCCCCGGCAGGCGGATTGTGCGCTGTGGTTCTGGCTGCGTTGGCCGCAAGCGCGGTCAGCTTCAAACCCAGGGCGGCCAGCACGTTGGCCCAAGCCCCCACCGCCACCGACGCCTCGCCTTTTTCAATGCGGTGCAGTGTGACCCGCGAGACGCCAGCCGCCTCGGCGGTGGCGGTGCTGCTCACGCGCAGGGCTTTGCGCTCGGTGCGAATCAGCGCACCCAGGGCTTGTAGCTGCTGGGCGGCTGCTTCGGTGGTTGCGGGTGTGGCTGCAGGCATTTGTTTCTCATAATATGCAAACAAGGATATTTGTCAATTATGAGAAACAAAAATTTGGACGGATAGCTGCTTTCAGTGCGCACACCCGCAGTGGGTTTGATGGTGCCTGTTTCGGGTTGTACCAAGCCCCACCCCCAAAATGATGCAAAATCTGCTAAACCAACAAAACCAAGCACAGGGATGGCTGCACTGATACCGGCACTGGGGAGCTGCGTGTCGCGCATGACGGGCGGCGAACGCCGCGTGGCCGAGCGGCTGGAGCAAAAGCTCGACGACGACGACCTGCTCTGGTACGACGTGCCCGTGGGCCCGCGCAGCGCCCACCCGGACTTTGTGGTCATCCACCCCCGGCGCGGCATTCTGGTGCTGGAGGTGAAGGACTTTCGCCTGAGCACGCTCATCCAGGCTGACCGGCAAAACCGCGTCATCCACGGCGTGGCGGGTTCGGGCAAGACCATGCTGCTGGGCTACCGCGCCGAGCACTTGGCCAAGGCGCAGACCGCGGCCAGCAAACCCATCCTCATCCTTTGCTACAACGAACCGCTGGCCCGGCAGATTGCGCGCGTGATGGTCGCCAAAGGCATTGCCGACCGCGTGCACGCTGTGCACTTCCATAAGTGGTGCTACGCGCAGTTAAAGGCCTACGGGCAGGAGATGCCTGCCAACAACCAGCCGGTCAGCGACAAGATGGCCGACATGGTCCAGCGCGTCATCACCGGCGTGGACCGCCGCCAAATCCCCAGCGGGCAGTACCAGGCGGTGCTCATCGACGAAGGCCACGATTTCGCGCCCGAATGGCTGCGCCTGGTGGTGCAGATGGTGGACCCCGCCACCAACAGCCTGCTCGTGCTGTACGACGACGCGCAGAGCATCTACGAACGCACGCAAAAGAAGAACTTCAGCTTCAAGAGCGTGGGCATCCAGGCGCAGGGGCGCACCACCATCCTCAAGATCAACTACCGCAACACGCGGCAGATCCTGCTAACGGCCAGCCTCGTTGCCGCCGACCTGCTGACCGCCGAAGACAAGGACGACGACGGCGTGCCCCTGCTCAAACCCGTGAGCTGCGGGCGCGACGGCAAAAACGTGACATACAGGCCGCTCATCGTGCGCCTGCCCACCCTGCGCGAAGAGGTGGCCCAGGTGGCCGAGCTGCTGGCCACCGCCCACCGCGAAGGCCACGCCTGGGCCGACATGGCCATCCTCTGCCGCCACTGGAGCGAGATGGACGTTTGCGCTGCTGCGCTGCGCCAGCGCCGGTTGCCACACCAGGTGCGCAAAGGCACAGGGCAGTTTGACCCCGGTGCCGACTCCATCAAGGTGATGACCATGCACGTGAGCAAGGGGCTGGAGTTCCCCGTGGTGGCGCTTGTGGGTGTGGGGCACATGCCCACGCCGGGCGAGGACGAGCGGGAGGAAGCGAGGCTGTTCTATGTTGGGGCTACGCGGGCGACGCAGCGGTTGGTGATTGGGGCGAGCGGGAGCGGGCGGTTTGCGCAGCGTTTCGTTGCCTGAGACGTCGAATATTCATACTGAAGAGGGAGCGGACTATGGCGACGAAGCAAGGCAATGATCGACTGGCTGTTTTGATCGACGCCGATCAAGGTCAGCATGGAGTATTGCAAGAGCTCATGTCAGAGATCTCACGCTATGGAACCGGAACCATCAAGCGCGCATACGGAGACTGGACTGAGCAGAACATGTCCAAGTGGAAAGGGATGCTGCAGGCGAATGCGATTCAACCGGTCCAGCAGTTCCGTTACACAAAGGGCAAGAACGCTACCGACTCCGCATTAATCATTGACGCCATGGATGTCCTGCACTCAGGTGTCGTTGACGGCTTCTGTCTCGTTTCTTCTGACAGCGACTTCACCCGCCTTGCCACGCGCATACGTGAAGCGGGTTTGGCGGTTTACGGCTTTGGGATGCGCACGACACCAGCCCCCTTTGTGGCGGCTTGCGACAAGTTCATCTACCTGGAAATCCTGAAACCAGAAGTCGAGATTCAACAGGTCAGTGTTCAAACTGAAATCAAAGAGACCGCGGCTGTCCCCGAAGCGGACGAACCTGCGATTGCCCAAATTCCTGAACTTCAGCCTTTGATTCTGAGCGCGCTAGAGAAAACTGCACGGGACGACGGTTGGTCGACTCTTGCAGCATTGGGAGGCCAGATCAGTCGCGATCACTCCTCCTTCGACCCTCGGAACTATAGCTTCAAGAGGCTCAGCGATTTGGTCCGAGGGCAAGCCTACTTGCAGATCAAGGAAGTACCTACGGGCGAAAACGGGCAGCATGTGCATCTTTACGTACGGCGGAGGCCCACCGCCGCATAGAGGACACAAGATGGCCGGGCATCTTGCCCCCGGCTAGGATCCGCATCAAGGTGATGACACCGTACGTTAGAAAGACCTGAGTATTCGTAAGGTCGCGCTTGTCGGTGCCGGGCACATGCCCGCCGATAGTGAAGTGGCTCGGCTGTTCTTGGTGGGGGGGACGCAGCAGTCTGTAAATGGGGCGAGTGGGACAGGGAAGGTCGCTTCTCGCTCACAAAAATAAGGCGATACTTGACCTTGATGCGTTGTGGTGAGCAGGCAGGTCAGTATCTCATACGGCTCCCAGAGCAAAAAGTCTAACCTTCGCAGGAAGGACTTCATCGTAGACATCTTGCCCTTTGGGTTTTGCCGCCAAGTATATCTGCCTGTTGCTCAATACTAGTATTGAAAGAATCGAAGTTACCGATCTTTCGTACGAGCTAACCCATTCTCGCAGTTTTTCGGTTTCCAGCTTTGGGAAGTTCGACATAGCATGATTTTTTACCATGTGGGAGACGGTTGCCGAGTGCGTGTGACTGCAAAGTTTCCCATACTCCGTTTTCAATATATCGAAATGCTGCTGTCCTTGGTCTTGAAATGGAATGCAATTCTTCGCTATTTCAAGTAGCTTAAATACTGAAGTGGTTGTTTTTGCTTCCTCTGCGGATATTCCTGCAAGCGCTCTTATGCCCGTCTCGATTGCGCTTCTGAGCGACATATGGGCGGGCTTGTTTAGCCCATGTAGCGCGGCATAAAAGCTGGAGCTGATATCCGAAAAACTTTCTGCGAGTGAGTCGTAGCAAAAATCATTTTTAGATAGATTTAGCCCATTTAATTGAATGACTCCATTGGATGATAGGGATTCAATGGTGGCGAATGATTGAATCGCGGCGAGGCAGTGCTTGTGTGCTCTCCGTATCAGTTGTGTTCTTGGTTTTGAGTGGAATATATCTTCGACTTTGTAGGATTTGGTGAAATCTACAAGCCGAGTAAAATCTTGATCAATTAGTCTGCTCATTCTCTGTTGTTGGTTAGGCTTTGAATGGTCTCGTTCCATGAGAATGATCCAAGCCGCTTCTCCTCTTTCATTCTGGCTAAGTTTTCCTTATTGTTGACAATGCGTTCCAGTGCTGTCACTAGACTTGTTAATTGTCTTTCATCTAGTGAGTCTGTTTCGCAAATAATTTTTCCTATTATCTCGTGTCGTGCTCGCTTCTCTGCACTTCTAGACATTTCAAGTTTTAGAACGGCTGCGGCAAAGTCGATGATGTCTTCGTTTGAGCCGAAGAGGTCTCTGTCTAAAAGAAGTCTTGGCAAAACTCCGATCAAGAACCGCTTATTGGGGTCCTCTGATTGATATGAGCGAGCCACAGAAGAATGGCCTTTGGTGAGGTCGCTTGAGATGAGATTGTTTAATGTTGCGACTGCTTGCCTGAGTTGCTCAGGTTTGACGCGCTGCATGGTAAACATTAAGTCTTCTATTATTATGCTTGCCTTCTTCACTGCTTCCAATGCAGGAGGTGTTGATGGCTTGTTTTTGCTGTTAGAGTTCATCGATTTTCTCCAAGATTTCGTTCACAATCCCCTTGAGGCCTGCTCGTAGATCGTAGTCTTCCATGGCCATGATGTAGGGTTGCTCAATTTGTGATTTTGCGAGCTCCGACCTTTTTGGTAAGTAGCTTGTGAATACGCGATCTTTCCAATGTTCGTTGCTCGCGAGATTTGATTTTGCTTGGTTGAATATGACGCTATCCGGTCTTTCTACCATGTTGAAGACTACGCCGAGTCCTTGTATCTTCAGTCCGTATGTCTTTCTTCTTCTTTCGATAATTGATCTAAGTAGATCAATTCCTATCATTGATAGTGGGTCCGGCCGGACTGGGATGATGTAGTAATCGGATGATATAAGTGCGCTTGTCATCCATATCGAAGGTGTTGGTGGTGTGTCGATGATAATGTAGTCGAATCCATGGGGTTTGATGGACTCCTCAATAAATCGCTTCAAGGAGAACTCTCGACCTTCTCCTGCAACCATTTCGAGTCGATAGAGATCGATGTTCCCGGGTAATGTCCAAATGTTCCCTTTTTGGGTGAGTGTGATGTCTTTAAATTCAATTTGTTTTTTGGTTGCTATTCCGGTGACGACGCTTGCTGTAGTTTCTATTTCTGTGTCGAAAACCGATAATATCGTTGGTGCACCAGATTTGAGGGTTTCAACATATTCTTTTGGTGAATAAAGGCATTGGGTTGCATTGAATTGCGGATCGACATCAAGAATGGCGACCTTCTTGCCGTTGGCTCGCGCCAAATAGTCTGCTACATTGATTGCAGTGGTTGTCTTTCCAACCCCGCCCTTCATGTTTACAAAAGAGATGGTTTTCATTTTTACTCCCTAGTGAAAAATCACTTACCCCAAGAATCCTTCAACCCCGTAACCCGGTTGAACACAACCTTCCCACCCACCCCATGCTCCACCCGGTCGGCCACAAAGTACCCGTGCCGCTCAAACTGGAATCTCTGGTCCGGCTGCGCAGCGGCCAGTGACGGCTCCACGTAGGCCGTCACCACCTTCAGGCTGTCGGGGTTCAGGGCATCCAGGAAGTTCTTGCCGCCCGCGTCGGGTTGCGGGTCGGTGAACAGGCGGTCGTACAGGCGCACTTCGGCGCTCACGCCGTCTGCCGCGCCCACCCAGGTGATGGCGGCTTTGGCCTTGACGCTGTCGGCGCCAGGGGTGCCGCTCTTGGTGCCGGCGATCACTTTGGCGTGCACTTCGGTCACTTGGCCGTCCGCGTCTTTGGCGCCGACGCCGGTGCATTCGATGACGTAGCCGCCCTTCAGGCGCACCACGTTGCCGGGGAACAGCCGCTTGTAGCCCTTGGGCGGCACTTCTTCAAAGTCTTCGCGTTCGATCCACACGTCCTTGCCGATCTTGAACACGCGGTCGGGCGGGGGCGTTTGCCCTTCGGCAATGGCGCTGTGGGGCAGGGCGGGCTGGGTGCAGTCTTCGGTGTAGCCGTCAGACCCGAACACTTCGGCCCAGTTGGTGAGCACCAGCTTGACGGGGTCGAGCACGGCCATGCCGCGGTGGGCCTTGTTTTCCAGGTCTTCGCGCAGGCAGCCGTCGAGCGTGCTGTAGTCGATCCAGGAATCGCTCTTGGTCACGCCGATGCGTTCGGCAAACAGCTGGATGGCTTCGGGCGTGTAGCCGCGGCGGCGCAGGCCGAGTATTGTTGGCATGCGCGGGTCGTCCCAGCCGCTGACCTTCTTCTCGTTCACCAGTTGCGCCAGCTTGCGCTTGCTGGTGATCACGTAGGTCAGGTTCAGGCGCGCAAATTCGTACTGCCGCGGCGGCGGGGCCTTGAGCAGGCCGCCTTCGCACAGACGCTCCAGCAACCAGTCGTAGAAGGGGCGCTGGTCTTCAAACTCCAGCGTGCAGATGCTGTGGGTGATCTGCTCCAGCGCGTCCTCGATGGGGTGCGCGAAGGTATACATGGGGTAGATGCACCAGGCGTCGCCCGTGTTGTGGTGCGTGGCGCGGCGGATGCGGTAGATGGCTGGGTCGCGCATGTTGATGTTGGGCGAGGCCATGTCGATCTTGGCGCGCAGCACGGCGGCGCCGTCGGCGAGTTTGCCGTCGCGCATCTCGCGGAAGCGGGCAAGGTTCTCTTCCGGGCTGCGATTCCGGTACGGGCTGTCCACGCCGGGCTTGCCGAAGTCGCCGCGGTTGACGCGCATTTCTTCGGCGGTCTGTTCGTCCACGTACGCGTGGCCGGCGGTGATGAGGTGTTCGGCCGCGCGGTACATGAAGTCGAAGTAGTTCGACGCGTAGTACAGGTGATCTTCCGTCTTGCCGCCAAAGCTGCTCTGCCAGCCAAAGCCCAGCCACTGCACCGCGTCGAGGATGGAGTCCACGTACTCCTTTTCTTCCTTCTCAGGGTTGGTGTCGTCAAAGCGCATGTGGCAGACGCCGCCGTAGTCGCGTGCCAGGCCGAAGTTCAGGCAGATGCTTTTGGCGTGGCCCACGTGCAGGTAGCCGTTGGGCTCGGGCGGGAAGCGGGTGCGGATCTTGGCCGGGTCGGGCTGGCCTGCGTCGTGGAAGGCGGCATCACCCGGGCCGCCGCCCCACTGTCGGCTGGCGTAGGCGCCGGTGGCGAGGTCTTTTTCGATGACCTGGCGCAGGAAGTTGGAGACCTTGTGCTCCTCGCCGGCGGCGGCGGGGGCGGGGTGTTTCGGGGCGTGGGAGGGTGCGGAACTCATGACGGAATTCTAGGCCTTGCGGCAGGGTGGGCCGGGGCTGTGGCACAGGCCGCGGCGGCGGCCCGGGGGTGTGGCGTTCGGGGGCAGCGTGTGCCGAAATGTGTCACGCACGAGACAGCAATCGTCTGCCCGCGCGCTGGCGGGCGACTTTTGCGGCCGGCGGTGGCGCAGGCACGGCATTTGCCCAAGGGGGCCGCCACCGCGTTGGTGGCGCAACCCTCGATGGAGACACGCAAGATGAACAAAAAAATGACCGCCCTGGCCGCCCTGACACTGCTTTCGGGCCTGGCCGCGGCCCAAAGCACCGTGACGCTGTACGGCACCGTGGACCTGGGCCTGATGGTCAACAGCAAGACCGCGGCCGGCACTTCTTCCACCTCCCTGGACAGCGGTGGCATTGCGCCCAGCATTTGGGGCCTGCGCGGTACCGAAGACCTGGGCGGCGGCCTGAAAGTGGGCTTCAACCTGGAAGGCCACCTGAACCCCGACACCGGCACCAGCGTCAACGGGCTGTTCCGCCGCCAGTCCAACCTGGTGGTGTCGTCCAGCGACTGGGGCGCCGTCACCATCGGCAACCAGTACAGCCCCGCCATTCTGGCGTTCGCGGCCACAGAGCCGCGCGGCCTGCGCGAGAACTTCTCGGGCCTGTACCACTGGGCCTTCAACTCCGACACCAACGGCCTGAACGGCAACGACGACGTGGGCGTGTTCCTGCAGAACGCCATTTCTTACAGCAACAACTTTGGCCCGGTCAAACTGGCCGCCGGTTACGGCCTGAAGGAAAACGTCGGGTCCGTGCTGTCCTTGGGCGCCACCTACACCGGCCCGGTCACCCTGTCGGCGGCGTACCAAAGCGCCAACAGCGCGGCCACCGGCCACCGCGCCAACTCGCTCTACACCCTGGGGGCCGCCTACGCCATGGGCGACCTGACCGCCAAGGTCAACTACCTGCGCGGCAAGAACCAGAATGCCGCGCAGGTGCAGACCAGCGACGTGGGCGTGGTCGGCCTGGGCCTGGACTGGAAAACCTCCGCCCAGAACACGGTGCTGGCGGCCCTGTACCTGGGCAAGGACAAAGACAACGCCGCGGACAAGACCCACACCTTCATCCTGGGCAACGAATACGCCCTGTCCAAGCGCACCACCGCCTATGGCCAGGTGGCGTTCATCAACGCCAAGGCCGGCGCCACCGCCAAAACCTCGGCCACGCTGACCCCCGGCATGGCGGGTGAGACGAGCACCCAGCTGAACGTGGGCATCAAGCACGCGTTCTGACCGGTTCCGGCCTGAAGCGCAGCGGGTCCACCGGCCGGTGGACCCGCTTTTTTTCGCCAGCAAGGGGCCGAACGGGCCCGGGGTTACGGCTTGATACGTTCTTCACATTTGCCACGCGCCGGTAACCGGGTTTCGCGGCTGTAATCGCCCCAACGGCCCACCGGGTCGCTTTTGCAGGAGATGAAGATGTTGACCTCGAAGTGTTCCCAGGCCTGGCGATCCCCCAAAGCGTGGTTGTGGTCGGCGGCTGCGGCCCTGGCGCTGTCGGCCGCCGGCGGGGCCCAGGCCACCGACGTGTACTGGTCCATCGGCGTGCACCAGCCGGGGGTGCATGTGGGCGTGAGCAACGCGCCGCCGGTGGTGGTACACACCACGCCGCGGGTGGTCCACGTGTCGCCCCGGGTGGTGTACGGGCCGCCGCCGGTGGTGGTGGTGCCGCACCCGGTGTACCGCACCGGCTGGGCGCCGCCGGGCCACCACAAGCACAAACACGGGTACAAGCACCGCGACCGTGACCGCCACTGGGACGACGACCACCGCCGCGACGGCCGGCACGGGGGCCGCGACGACCGCCACGACCGTTGGGACGATCGGCGCGACCACCGCCGCTGACCCCGGGGGAGCCACTACACTCAGGGGTTTGACCGAGACGCCCCTGCCGTATGGACCCCATGCTCTTGCTCAAGGCCGCCCTGATGGGGGTGGTCGAGGGCCTGACCGAATTCATCCCCGTGTCCTCCACGGGGCACCTGATCCTCACCGCCGCCCTGCTGGACATGCCGGGCGAAAAGACCAAGGTCTTTGAGGTGGTGATCCAGACCGGGGCGATCCTGGCCATCGTCTCGCTCTACCTGCAGCGTCTGCTGTCCACCGTGGTGGGCCTGCCGCGCGACGCCACCGCGCAGCGCTTCACCGCCAACGTGCTCATCGGCTTTTTTCCGGCCGCGCTGGCCGGGGTGTTGTTCATCGACGTGATCAAGGGCGTGTTGTTCAACCCGTTGGTGGTGGCGCTGGGTTTCATCCTGGGCGGTTTCGTGATGCTGTGGGTGGAAGCGCGCCAGGCGCGGCAGCCGTCGCAGCGCATCGACACGGTGGACGCGGTGGGCTGGCGCGACGCGCTGGCCGTGGGCCTGGTGCAGTGCCTGGCGCTGGTGCCGGGGGTGAGCCGTTCGGGCGCCACCATCATCGGGGCCATGGCGTTCGGGTTTTCGCGGCGGGCGGCCACCGAGTTCAGCTTTTACCTGGCCATTCCGATGCTGTTCGGGGCGGCGGCCTACGACCTGTACAAGCAGCGCGAGCTGTTGAGCTGGGCCGACGCGCCCATGTTCGCGGTGGGCCTGGGGGTGTCGTGGGCGGCGGCCTGGGTGTGCGTGCGCTGGCTGATGCGCTTTGTGGTCAGCCACACCTTTGTCGGCTTTGCCTGGTACCGCATCGCCTTTGGCGGGCTGATTCTGCTGACCGCCGCCACCGGCTGGGTGAACTGGACACCCTGAGTCAGCCGGCGAAGCTGCGCAGCGCGCGGTCGATGGCGGCGGCGGTGTCCAGCGGCCGCTCCATCGGGAACAGGTGGCTGCCTTCCACCATTTGCAGCCGGGCCGACGGTTCGCGGCCCACCAGCTGGTACGTCATGGCCATGCCGACCTGCTGCATTTCGGCCGAGCGGGTGCCCCCCACAAAAGCCACCGGACAGGCCAGCGGGTGGCGGCGCAGCAGCCGGTCCAGGTGGTGCGGCAGGGTGTTGTAGATGGCGGTTTCCACGTCGCGGTCGAAGCGCAGCACACGCTGCACGCCCTGGGGGGTGACCTCGTCTTGGGTGCCGTGGGCGATGTAGTCTTGCAGCACCTGCGGGTCCCAGGCGGCGAAGCTGCGCTTGTGGGCAAAGTGGGCCAGCGCGTCGGCGGCGCTGGGCCAGCGGTTGCGCCGTTTGCGGCTGACCTGCCCCGGCGACAGCGCGCCGATGAGCCGCGTCTGCTTGACCGCCTGCAGCGCCTTGGCGCGCCAGCCGCCCAGCACCGGCGAGTCCAGCATGACCACGCCGGCCAGCGGCCGCCCGGCCAGTTGCGGGTGCCTGGCCGCGCACATCAGGCTGACGAAGCCGCCCAGCGAATGGCCCACCAGGTAGAGCGGGCCGGGCGCGTCGGCGCATTCGGCCTGCACGAAGTCGGCCAACTGCTGCACCAGGTGCGGCCAGTTGCTGGTGACGGGGTAGCGCGGGTCGTGGCCGAAGCGGTCCAGCGCCTTGACGGTGTAGCCGCGCGCCCGCAGGCCGCGGAACAGCACGCCGTAGGTGCCGCCGGGAAAGCTGTTGCCGTGCGCGAACACCACCGTGGGGTGGGGCGCCGAGGGTTCGCGCGGCGGCGTCATCAGACCAGTTTTTCCTGCGCGCTGCCGAGCTTTTTCAGCGGGCGGTGGCGGCTGGGCACGTCCATCAGCGGGTGCGGGCTGGCGCTGCCGTCCCAGGCCGGGTGTTCGATGCTGTCGAACACCTCGCGCAGCTTGACGCCCCAGGTGTCGTGCAGCATGCGGAAGTAGGGGTTCTGCTCGTCGATGCAGACCACGCGGTCGCTGGCCAGGCGGTCGGCCTCGTACACCGCCAGGTCCAGCGGCAGCCCGACCGACAGGTTGGACTTGAGCGTGGAGTCCATGGAGATGAGCGCGCACTTGGCGGCCTCGTCCAGCGGGGTGTCGGGGGTGATGACGCGGTCCAGCACCGGCTTGCCGTACTTGCTTTCGCCGATCTGGAAGAAGGGCGTTTCGGGCGTGGCCTCGATGAAGTTGCCGGGCGAGTAGATCTGGAACAGGCGCATGCCTTCGCCGGCGATCTGGCCGCCCAGGATCATGCTGACATTGAAGTCCACGCCGGCACGCTGCAGCGCTTCGCCATCGCGCTGGTAAACGTGGCGCACCGCCGAGCCGAGCACCCGGGCCACGTCGAACATGCTGGTGGCGTTCCAGATGGTGAGGGCTTCGCCGCCGTCGGGGTTGGGCACTTTTTCAACCTGCAGGATTTCGCGGATGGACTGCGAGATGCTGAGGTTGCCGGCCGAGAGCAGGCACATGAAGCGATCGCCCGGCTTTTCGTAGACGATCATCTTGCGGAAGGTGCTGATCTGGTCGAGTCCGGCGTTGGTGCGGGAGTCGGACAGGAACACCATGCCGGCTTTGATTTTGACAGCGACGCAGTAGGTCATGGGACTGGGGTCTGGGTGGGGCAAAACCCATTCATCGTAGCAGACCCCAGGGGGTACGCCCCGCCCGGCCGGGCGGTCACACGCCTTCGGCCAGGCCGCCGGCGCGCAGGGTGCGGCGCTGCACGGCGGCGTCCCAGACGCTGCGCGGGCCGGTGTGCACCACGCTCAGGCAGGTTTTGGCGCGGGTCAGGCCGGTGTACACCAGTTCGCGGGTGAGCACCGGGCTGGGGTGGTCGGGCAGCACCAGCGCGGCGTGGGCGAATTCGGAGCCCTGCGACTTGTGCACGGTGAGGGCGAACACGGTTTCCACCGCGGTGAGGCGGCTGGGCAGCACCCAGCGCACGCCGGGCTGGCCGTCGGCGCGGGGGAAGGCGACGCGGCGCGTCCAGCCGCCCACGACCGGGTCGGGGTGGGGCACGGTGAGGGCGATGCCGATGTCGCCGTTCATCAGGCCCAGGGCGTGGTCGTTGCGGGTGACCAGTACCGGGCGGCCGGGGTACCAGCCGCTGGGGGCGTCGAGCCAGCCGGCGGCGTGCAGCCACTGGGCAATGCGGTGGTTCAGCCCGGCCACCCCCCAGGGGCCCTGGCGCAGCGCGCACAGCACCTGGAAGCCGCCGTGGGTGGCCAGCACCCGTTCGGCCCAAGCGTCGAAGGCGGCCGCTGGCGCGTCCAGCGGGGGGCGATCGTCGCGCAGGCAGGCCAGGTAGTGGCGGTAGCCTGCGGCGCCGCGGGCGGGGTCGCCGTCCACCACCAGATCGCGCAGGGCCTCCAGCCGCTGCGGGCCGGCGCGCAGGCTGCGCAGGTCGGGCCGCGGACTGGCCAGCAGGGCCCAGCCCGCGTCGGCTTCACCCTGGTTGACGGCCAGCGCCAGCTGGCCGATGCCGCTGTCGCCGGCAAAGCGCCGGCTGTGGCGCAGCATCACGGTGTGCTGGCTCAGCGCGGGGCCGTCGGGGTCGGTCAGCTCGGGCGGCACGGCCTGGCCGGTGGCGGCGGCGATCCAGGCGGCGGTGTCGGGCCGGTAGCGGCCGGCGGCGGCGTGGGCGCACAGCTGGCCGAGCACGGCGCCGGCCTCGACCGAGGCCAGCTGGTCCTTGTCGCCCAGCAGCACCAGCCGCGCCTCGGGCGGCAGGGCGTCGAGCACCGCGTGCATCAGTTCCAGGTCCACCATGGAGGCCTCGTCCACCACCAGCACGTCCAGCGGCAGGGGGTGGCCGGCGTGGTGGCGGAAGTGGCGGCTGTCGGGCCGCGGCCCGAGCAGGCGGTGCAGCGTGACCACCTGGGTGGGGATGTGCGCGCGCAGCGCGTCGCCGCCGGGCAGCTGGGCCAGTGGCAGCGTGGCCACGGCCGCGGCGATGGCGCTGTTGAGCCGCGCGGCGGCCTTGCCGGTGGGGGCCGCCAGCCGGATGCGCAGCGGCTGGCCGGGCGCCGCACCGCCGTGCAGGGCCTGGGTTTGCAGCAGCGCCAGCAGCCGCACCACGGTGGTGGTTTTGCCGGTGCCCGGCCCGCCGGTGATGAGGCCGAAGCCGCTGCGCGCGGCCACGGCGCAGGCGATTTTTTGCCAGTCGGTGGCGGGGGCGGCCTCGGGCGCCTGGGGCGGCGGGAACAGGGCGTCCAGCCAGGGGCGGCTGGCGGCGTGGTCCAGCCCGGGCAGGCCGGCCAGGCGCGTGGCGAGGGCGCGCCGCACGCCCTGTTCGTGCTGCCAGTAGCGGCGCAGGTACAGCCGCGCGCCTTGCAGCACCAGGGGCGTGGCGCCGGCACCGGGGGCCACCAGTTGTGGGTGTTGCAGCGCGGCCTTCCAGGCGGCCAAGGTCAGCGGGGCCAGCAACTCGGCCGGGGTGGAGGTGGGTGCCGCGTCGGGGTCGGGGGCCTCGTCGGGCGGCAGCGACAGGGCGTGCAGCGGGGCGCGCAGCACCTCGTCCAGCGCCAGGCAGGCGTGGCCGCGGCCCAGCTGGTGGCTGGCCAGCGCGGCGGCCAGCAGCAGCGGTGGGGCGGCGTCGGGTGCCTCGCCCGCCAGGTAGCGGGCGAAGGCGGCGTCCAGCGGGCGCAGCCAGCCGCGCGTGGCCCAGGCGTCCAGCACCGCCAGCAGCGCGGCGGTGGCGGGGGGCAGGGGGTGGGGGGTCAGGAGCATGGCGGGGCCTCTGCGGGGGCGGTGTCACCGAACAGGCGGTCCAGCGCCTCGATCAGGGCGCGCGGCGGGCGTTCGGCGTGCACGCCTTGCGCCGGCCCTTGCAGCCCGCGCAGGAACAGGTACACCGCACCGCCCATGTGGCGGTCGTAGTCGTAGCCGGGCAGGCGCTGGCGCAGCAGCCGGTGCAGGGCCAG